>JBBPZJ010000490.1:0-7057 GCA_038199395.1 Chitinophagales bacterium | reverse complement strand
GTAAAAATAGAAATTCAATTCCTAATCTGGAAAAAGAATGTAAAATAGAGCCAGGTGCAAATGGAGTGCATGATAAAACCTGTTGCCAAAACGCCAAGAAAGTATATGATAAGGTTTCCAAAACGAGGATCGGAATAAGAGCGCTTTTTTAAGACTGAATGCACCGCATAGACAGGAATGGCAACAAAGACAAGGTATAATAACACAAACCACTGCCAATGAGGAACATTCTTCATAAGTAAGATCTCTTAATTGTGACCTGGCGAACCCCGTGTGCCGATTTGTTGGTTTTACACAGTAAGATCTGATAACGAAATAAAATAAACAACAGCAAGAACTGAGAATAAAGAATTCCTCTTAGTTCATTACCATTTCCCTCGCATTTTCCAATGCTGCGGCAGTAGGTTTTTCGCCACTGAGCATTTGTGCAATTGAAGTTATTCTTTCTTCACCGGATAGTAATCTAATATTAGTCTTAATTGCATCACCTTTAATTTCTTTATATACAAAAAAGTGAGCGTCTGCCTTACCTGCTATTTGCGGCTGGTGGGTAATGGTAATTAGCTGACGATTTGCGGAAAGATCTTTCATTATTAAACCCACCTGTTTTGCTGCTTCTCCTGAGATGCCCGTATCTATTTCATCAAAAATTAAAGTTGGTAAATCAACAGACTGTGCGACAAGAGATTTTATACAAAGCATTAAACGACTCAGCTCCCCTCCGCTGGCCACTTTTCGAATAGGTTCGAAGCGGTTGCTTTTGTTTGCATCAAACAAAAACTCAATTGCATCACATCCAAATAAATTTAAGGGTGCTGGTTCTACACGTACTTTAAGTCTTGCATTCGGCATGCCGACCTGATGTAAAAGCTCATTTACTTTTTGTTCAAGCGCTGAAATTTCCTTTTTCCTTTGTTTTGAGATGGTCTTTGCAATTTCTTCTGCCATTTGCAGTAAAGACTTCACTTCCTGTTCCTTAACTGAGATGGTTTCATCAATATTTAATACTGATTCGAGTTTTTGTGACAGGTCTTTTCTTATTGCGATCAAATCATTTGTAGTTTGTACCCCATGCTTTTTCAGCATTTTATAACCGGCAGATAATCTTTCATTCACCTGGTCAATTCTTTGCTGGTCATAGTTGACGTGATCAATTAAGCCCTCTACCTCTTCAGCTATATCCTGTAATTCTATTTGGGCGCTATTCAGCCTTTTTGTCAATTCAGGCAAATTTTTGTGATATTCTGCAAACCCGCTTAGTTGATTTGCCAGCAGTTTTAATTGTGTTACAATAGGTTGTTCACTTTCTTTCAATTCAAAATATACCTTTGATAAAGCTGTTTTAATGCCTTCGGCATTTGTCAAAAGCTGCAGTTCATTTTCAAGATTTTCAAGCTCATTTTCTGACAAGCCCAACTGGTCCAGTTCATTAAAAATATACTGGTGATAGTCAAACTCTTTTTGAAAGGTTTCCTTTTGTTTCTGTAATTGTTCAAGTTCATTTTTTTGTTTATTCCAATGGCGAAAGTTTTTTTGAAAGGCCGTTAATAACCCGCCATTATTTGCCAATCCATCTAATACCTGTCTTTGAAAATCGCTGTCGCCTAATTCCAAAGTATCGAATTGCTGATGCAGATCGACCAGAGAAGACGCTAACTCTTTCAACTGTTGTACTGTTGCCGGCGTGTCATTTATAAAGCCTCTTGATTTTCCACTTGCGGAAATTTCCCGTCTTATGACCAGCTCATCTTCAAAGTCAAATTCATTTTCAATTAAAAATTTTTCAACGGCTTTCTTGTTATCTATAGAAAAAAAGCCTTCAACAAAGCATTTTTTTTCCCTGTTTTGCAGTGAAGAACTATCTGCCCTTTCGCCTAAAATAAGACTTAACGCCCCCATCAAAATACTTTTTCCGGCACCCGTTTCACCGGTGATTACATTAAGGGTATTTGAAAAATCAATGTCAATTTCATCGATAATGGCGTAGTTCTGTATATGCAGTTTGCGTAACATAAAGTAAAGATACTTTTGATAGTGTTTTCACGGGCGTGAAATAGTAGATGTGTGAAAAACTCCTCTTCCCGGAAGGGTAGTTATTGTTTTGATATAGAATATAGTAACTTTATCACCATGCAAACAACTTTGCTTCAGCATCCGCCTAAAACAATTCTTGAGGTATTTGATAATCTTCCAGAGGGAACACGTTGCGAGGTGATTAATAATACTTTAGTAATGTCTCCAGCACCGTTTGACACTCATCAGAAAGTTTTAGGTAAGATTTTTACAAGATTGTTATATTATGTAGAAAATAATAATTTAGGTGAATTAAGAATAGCTCCTTATGATGTTTATTTTGATAAAGAAAATATTTTTCAGCCAGATATTGTTTTAATTTTAAATGAACAAACTCATAAAATAGAAGAGCGGGGTTTTTTTGGTACTCCGGATCTCATTGTAGAGGTACTTTCTACATCAAACGCCAGTTACGACAAGAAAGAAAAGAAGAAAGTCTATGAGAAGTTGGGCGTAAAAGAATTTTGGATTGTTGAACCTTATGATAAACTTGTTACAGGATTTCTTTTGGTAAATGGAAAATTCGAGCCTCTGGAAGCAATGACCGGGATTTTAAAATCGGAATTTTTAGGGTTTCAAATTTCCTTTTAAATAATAATTACTCTCCTTTACATCTTGCAATCCCCGACTTGGCCCGTTGATCAAGGGAGTCTTTATATTCATGGTCGCCCATATCAAGTTCTTCCTGGTAGGCGGCGATTGCCAATGCTTTCTGATTTCGCTTTTCGTAGATATATCCCATTTGCAAAGCAGCACGTGCTGCATAATACTCCGTTCTGTTTTTGCCCAGTTTTATTGCCGATTGGTAGTATTTAATAGCGTCGTCACCTTTTCTCATGTCATCGTAAATACGTGCAAGTCGGTAGGTAAATTCAAGTTTATCCTCTGGTGTTGGAAAATCATCTAGCGTTTTACCTTGTAAAACTACCAACGCTTGTTTTTGATAACCTCCATCATTTAAAATGCGTGCCCTTAGCAAAATTTCATTTGGCCAAAATCCCCTTTTTGCATCCCGATAGGCTTTTTTATCCGCATCACTTTCTGTATTACCATTTTTAATTGTCAGGATGCGATATTTTTCAGCTTGCGCTTTGTCTCCTTTTAAGTAATAGGCCCAGCTTATTTTTTGTAAAACGTCTTTCACATAAAACTTTCCTTTAAATGTATCGAGAAAATTGCCGAGGTATTTTATTGCTTCATCTAGTTGTAGTTTGTGCAGTTTTACAAAACCCATTTCAAAATCCCATGCTGCAGTGGGCATGTAATCAGAAGATGGGTTTCGTGCCTCGATAACTCTTTCCGCATAATCAGTCTGTTTACTATTGATGGCAAGATTGGCAGCGAGATAAGCAAAAAGATGATTATTAACAAGATCAAGCTTTTTAGCATGTATTATATTAAAAACTTCATCTGGCTTGTTTTCGATGTAAAACATCAGGTAGCAATAGTAAAAAATGGCTTCATTGTTTAATAATTTTGCGTAGGGATCATTGCTCCCTATGAAATTTTCCATTACCTGCATTCCTTCTCTGATCGAACCTTTCATTCCAAACAAACTGGTTATCCATTTATATCCCGACGGTACTGTGCCTATTACCACTTCGATGGGTCCGAGAATCATCTTGTTAGGTTGAAAAGAGGGATATTTTGAAGCGTTATCTTTTATTAAGCTATTGGCTTTTTTGAAATCCCATCCTGCACTATATCTTTCTCCAAATTTTATTTTGATGGCTGCTCTCTGCAGATAGGTTAGTGCTTTACAATACCTGAAAAAAGGGCTGTTGGCAGGACCAGAATCAAACGCCTCAATCCGTGTATCAAAATTGCCTTTTCTTGCTGCGTACTCAGCCGGGTCTTCGTTAAAAAATAAAGTAAAAAAATCAATATACCCTTCCAGTAGTTCAGGGATAAGGTTATCAGGGTTTTTCTGTTTTTCTTTAAGGATTAACTCTTTTGCGGTGGTTAGCTTTAGTTTTATTATTTCTGCATAAGCATCTTTACATGTGGCATTGAAATCATACACTTTCTGACAATAGATAGTACCGGAGAATAAACAAATTATAACGGTAATTAACAACGTTTTCATTGGGGTAAAGATATTAGATAAACAAAATCTATAGAAAAAGGGCATCTGTTGGATGCCCTTTTTAAAGTAATATAAGTGATCAGTCTTACTTAGCTTCTACATTATGATGAAGTTCTTCATCAACTAAAATTCTTCCGCAGTTTTCGCACACAATGATCTTTTTGTGTTGCTTGATTTCACTTTGTTTTTGCGGTGGTATCGCATTGAAACAACCGCCACAAGAGTCTCTCATAACGGGAACAACTGATAAACCGTTACGATAGTTATTACGAATACGATCATAAGAAAAAAGCAATCTTTCGTCGAGTGCGGAGCGTGCCTGGCTGCTAAAATCTTTATACTCATTTTCCTCGATCTCGGTATCAGCAATTATTTTTTGAAGTTCGCTTTTCTTATTATTCAAAACACCTTCCTTACTTCCAATTTGCCTTTTAGCGATGTCTAGTACTTTAATCTTATCGGCAATCTCTTCATTAGCGTCTTTAATATGTTTTTCAGCAAGTTTCACTTCCAGGTTTTGCATTTCCATTTCTTTATTAATGGCTTCAAACTCACGGTTATTTTTTACATTCTCACTTTGCTTCTCATATTTTTTTATCAGCGCTTCAGATTCCTTTATTACTTCTTTTTTCTTTTCCATAAAATCAGAAATACCATTTATTTCTTCCTCAATTCGGGTCTGACGTGCATGCAATCCTTGTATTTCGTCCTCAAGGTCACTTACTTCCATTGGCAATTCACCTTTCAAAATTCCAATCTCATCTAGTTTAGAGTCAACTTTTTGCAACTTAACCAGAGCGGTTAATTTTTCTTCTACAGAAAAGTCTTTAACGGTAGCCATATCTTTCTTTAAAAAATTTTAATGTTTCTAATAGTAGCAAAACATCGCTTTGTATACGTGCATTGCAGCGCTGATTAATCATTGTTGCGTCGCAATCCGTTCACCTTTCAGTTCCCTGATTGGTCTTTATCAAAGCGATTTAGTCCAAATTTCACTAACTTAATTAGTGAAATAATTGACCGGATTCGTCTTTACCTCACTTTTTAAGACGGCAAAGGTAGGAAATTTTGAATGCAAAACGTCATGTAATAAGTCGACTGTAAATTGCTCACTTTCCCAATGTCCAATGTCAGCAATTACAAGTCGGTTTTCGCAATCAAAAAACTCATGATATTTTACGTCTCCGGTTATAAACATATCTGCACCCGCCGATAAAGCTGTTTTTATTAAAAAGCTTCCTGCTCCTCCGCAAAGCGCAATTTTTTGAACTTCTTTTTTTACAATGGGTGTATGTCGTATTACTTGTAAATCGAACTGTCGTTTTAAAAGCCTTAGAAAAGAGGTTGTTTCCAGCGGCTCAGCTAATTCACCTATCAAGCCACTTCCAGCTTCCTGAAAGTAATTGTTTAAAGCAATGACGTCGTAAGCAACTTCTTCGTATGGATGTGCCTCAGTCATAGCAGTAATTAACTTTTCATTCAAATACGCAGGAAAGATTATCTCAATTTTTTCTTCGTTCGTTTCCTTTCTTTTGCCAACTTCTCCCGTATAAGGATTGGTGCCTGTGCCCGGAGTAAAAGTGCTTTTTCCTGTTGTATTAAAACTGCATTCAGTATATTTTCCTATGCTTCCGCCGCCTGCTTTAAAAATAGCTTCCCTCACTTTTTCGGCATCCGTTACCGGAACAAAGACTATGAGCTTCATCAGGTTGTTCTGCTTGTGCAACAAAACTTTCCTGTTTTGCAGATTTAGTTTGTCCGCCATTTTACCGTTTACGCCTGACAGCAAATTGTCGAGATTGGTGTGAATAGCATAAATAGCGATATCATTTTTTATCGCAGTTATAACAACCCTTTCAACATAATTTTTTCCGGTAATTTTCTTCAGTCCCGCGAAAATGATGGGGTGATGCGCTACAACCAGGTTACACCCTTTTTGCCTAGCTTCTATCAGCACTTCTTCGGTCGCATCTAAAGTACAGATGATGCCGGTACAATCAAGGGAAAAATCTCCTGTAAGCAAACCGGCATTATCATAGCTCTCCTGGTAAGAGGACGGTGCAAGATTATCAAGTACTTCAAGAATTTCTTTGATTTTCACTTTTTGTATTTTAAACATATTCCATGAGTAATATTTGGAAAAAAATTTGCAGGAGATTTACTAATGAAGTGTTCGGACACAGCGGTTGGTGCCTTAAAATGCAAACGCAGGTATTCAAAAAATTTACCGACACTGTTTTATTAAATGTATTAATTCGACCTGCCCGGATATTGTTTCAAAGCTTGTTCAAGACAATCCATTGCTGCATTAATTGCTCTAAGATTGAGTACGTAGGCCAGCCGTACTTCTTGTTTTCCAAGACCGGCCGTACTGTAAAAACCGGTGCCCGGGGCAAGCATAAGAGTAGCTCCATTATACTCAAAGCTTTCTAACAACCACTGACAAAACCTGTCGGAGTCATCAATGGGTAAGTGTGCCATGGCATAAAAAGCGCCACCTGGGTTTGGACAAAAAACACCTTCCATCGCATTTAATCTTTGTACGATTAGATCCCGACGGCTTCTATACTCTTCCCTGGTGGCGTTGAAGTAATCGGCGGGCAGATCAACAGCAGCTTCACCTGCAATCTGTGCGAAACTGGGAGGACTTAGGCGAGCTTGAGCAAACTTAATGGTCGCATCTAACACATCCTTGTTCTTGGTAACAAAGGCACCTATTCTTCCGCCACATGCACTGTATCTTTTGCTGATAGTGTCCATTAAAATTACATGGTCATCAATTCCATCCAGATGCAGGGCGCTGACCTGTTTTTCCTCATAAGTAAATTCGCGATAGGCTTCATCAGAAAAAAGATATAAATTATGTTTTAGTACAAGCTGTTTTAATTGCTCCATCTC
>JBBPZJ010000489.1:0-21753 GCA_038199395.1 Chitinophagales bacterium | reverse complement strand
CATAGCTGTAGAAAAAAGAAGTAAAATGAAAATTTATACGATAAAACTAAATGCAGATGCCTCCATCACCAAACAACTAAATTTGTTCGACAAGGAAGTTTAAATATTAATAAATCTGTCAACCTATTTCAGGCATGCACAAACTTTTTCATTTAAAAAATCACTCAGCATTCAAATTTCAATTCAACAAAATAACTCTCCTATACGAGCGCAATGTCTAACACCTGCTGCATATTTTTTACATAATGGAAAGACACCCCTTTTATAAATTCTGAATCAATTTCTTTTACATCTTTTTCATTCTGCCAACAAAGGATTATTTCTTTTAACCCGGCTCGCTTAGCAGCTAAAACTTTTTCTTTTATGCCTCCCACAGGCAACACCTGTCCCCTTAAAGTTATCTCACCTGTCATTGCTAAAAAAGGCTTTACCTTACGACTTGAAAAAGCACTTGCCAAAGATGTAAACATGGTTATACCGGCACTAGGGCCATCTTTAGGAACAGCACCTTCCGGCACATGGACATGTACTGTTTTCTTTTGAAACATCTCAGGATCTATATTATACTTTTTGGCGTTGGCCTGCAGATAACTGAGCGCAGTAGATGCGCTTTCTTTCATTACATTTCCTAAATTTCCCGTCAATGTAAGGTTGGGCTTTCCGTCGCTAAGAATAGTTTCTATAAAAAGAATGTCACCTCCAACATAGGTCCAGGCGAGACCTACTGCTACACCGGGCAAATTGCTGGTTTTATAAATCTCGTTACTGTATTTGGCTGATCCGAGTATTTTTTCGATATCCTGTACTGTGAGAGTGGCTTTTACTTTTCCTTTAACAGCCATTTCCTTGGCCTGATAACGCATAATAGAAGCTATTTGCCTGTCTAACTCACGCACACCGCTTTCACGTGTATAACTCTCGATGATCTTCTCAAGTACTTTATCTGCAATCTTAAAGCTTCCATTTTTTAGTCCGTGAGCCTCAAACTGCTTCGGCAACAGGTGCACCTTCGCAATCTGCACTTTTTCCTCAATAGCGTACCCGCTTAAATCAATAATTTCCAGCCGGTCTCTGAGGGCGGGCTGTATCTGGTTTATGTTATTTGCGGTGGCTATGAACAAAACTTTACTTAAATCATACTCCAACTCGAGATAGTTGTCGTAAAAAGTATGGTTTTGCTCCGGGTCCAAAACTTCGAGCAAAGCGCTGCTGGGGTCTCCTCTGTGATCGCTTCCTACCTTATCTATCTCATCAAGAATAATCACAGGATTGCCGCTTTTTATCTTGCGAATGCTTTGAATTATTCTTCCGGGCATAGCGCCTATATAAGTTTTTCTATGCCCCCTTAACTCACTCTCATCGTGCAGACCTCCAAGACTTAAACGCACATATTTTCTTTCAACTGCATTTGCAATACTTCTGCCTAAAGACGTTTTACCTATTCCCGGAGGGCCTATAAAGCAAAGGATTGGACTTTTCATATCACCCTTTAATTTTAGCACGGCCAGGTACTCAAGTATTCTCTCCTTGATTTTTGTCATTCCATAATGGTCATTATCCAAAACCTGCTTCGCCTTTTTAAGGTCGTAGCTGTCCTTAGTATACTCTTCCCAAGGCAGGTCGAGCATCAGATCGAGATGGTTGTAGACGACAGAATAATCTGGCGTGCTGGGATGCATTCTCTCGAGCTTTTCTATATTGCTTTTAAAAAGATTTTTTGCAGCCTGTGGCCATTTTTTGCCTTCCGCTTTTTTCTTCATTTCGGCCAGTTCCCGATCATTCAGGTCGCCACCAAGTTCTTCTTTTATACTTTTTAACTGTTGCTGTAAAAAATATTCACGTTGTTGCTTATCAAGCTCAGTGCGGGTTTTATTGGTCACCTTATTTTTAAGCTCAGCAAACTGAAGCTCTTTCTGCAAGATCTGCATCAGTTCTTCCGCTCTTGCCTTTACATCTTCTATTTCGAGTAATCGTTGTTTTTCTGCCAATTCAGTATTTAAGTTGCTGCTGACAAAATTGATCAGGAAAGAAGGGTTTTCAATATTCTTTAAAATAATGGACGCTTCAGTTGGAATATTGGGAGACATAGAAACAATCTGTCCTGCAACGTCCTTTATATTACTTATGTAGGCGCCAAAATCTTCATCTACAGGAATGACATCTTCCTCTAATAGCTTGACTTTGGCCTTAAAGTACGGGTCTTCGGTGGTGATCTCTTCGAGTAAAAACCTTTTTTTTCCCTGAATAATTATCGTCGTGCCTCCATCGGGCATTTTTATCAGCTTGACTATTTTTGCAACAGTCCCTACAGAACAAAGATCTTTCATTTCAGGGTCTTCGATTGAACTATCTTTTTGGGCAAGAACTCCTATTAATTTGTTTGACTTATATGAGTCGTTTACGGCCTTTATGCTTTTATCTCTTCCGACGGTGATTGGCAGAACGACGCCGGGAAAAAGAACGGTATTTCTTAACGGAAGAACAGGAAGATCGTCAGGAACATCAATTATTTTATCATTTTCGTCCTCATGCTCATTTATAGGAATAATGGGTATAAAATCAGTATCGTCTTCAGGATGTAAATAAAAATTCTTTTGAATCATAGTTTAAATTTGGTAGACAAAATGTCGCTACAGTCTAATAACACCGGTAATAAAATGTTGAGACACAACTTTCAATATTAATGCCATTTGGACGAAAGGTTGCGCAAGGTAACAAACTGACATAAAAAAAGCATTGCCAAAAGACAATGCAGGTATCAATTGAAAGACTTACTGCTTATAGACTTATTCCTACGCCCAACTGCAGTTGCTGGCTTTTCCATTTGTCCTGGGTGCCCACATCATTAAGATTGTTTAACCCAATGTTATATCGGCCATACACCCTAAATACTTTCAGGTTAACCGTTGCTCCACCGACTAATGACAAATCGCCGCTCTTAAATGCCTCTTTTCCGTTCGCCCATAATGACTCATTCTTATTCATTAATATTGCAAACTGAGGACCTGCATTAAGGGTAATAAGACTACCTACATTGTAACGTAATAAAATAGGAATACTAAGGTAATTCAACTTTATATTGTCGGTGTTTTGTTGCCAGTTATTTAGGGGAGCACTTGTACCTGAAGCTCGCTGAGTATTGGTTTGATTCCAAAGAACCTCTGGTTGAATACCCCACTTTTTGTTTACATCAATCTCGGCAAATACTCCCACATGATAGCCCAGGTCGTAACCATCTTTAAATGCCTGGCCTGTAATTTTAGTAAGATTTGCCCCTACCTTTCCACCAAAATTAAATTTTTGAGCATTTGATACATTGGCGAGGCAAAGTAACAAGACAACGGAAGCTAGTATTGTTTTCATATTCTTTGGTTTATCATATGAAGCCCAATTGTTATGCCACATTCATTTTCAATCAAAAGAATTAGTGTTAAAAAACTACACACATTACTTAAGGCAAACGAAACTTGCAGGAGAATAGCAAAGTAGCTTTCAGATCATTTACAACAAACCTGTATCCAATCTACTGAATTAGCATTTTCCCTGTTAAAACCACCGAGTCATTATTTCTAATCGTGTAAAAATAAATACCGGTACTGGCCAGTCGCAAATTGATACGCTGAGACCCGTTCACTAAAGACTTGCTTACTAACTGTCTACCGACGGCATCGTAGACAGTTAGGGTTCCTTTGGCACCAATAAATACTACGTTAACGGTTGAGCTGTTACTAAAAACAGTAGGATAAAGTTTAGTAACCGGCTGACTATTGTTGTCAATGATGACAACATCAGAGTAGATTGTATTACGGCCATCATAAACTTTTAGCCGGTAATAATTCTTCCCTGCAATTGGGGAAGGATCATCGAAAGTAAAAGGTTGCTGACATCGGTCCTGAGCGGTAGCAACTGTTCCTATCGCAACAAAGTCTACGCCGTTACTACTTCTTTCAATATCAAAATTGGTAGTGGTATAGGTACAATTTACCTTCCAGGTTAAGGTATTTATACTTCCCTGATTATTACCTCTAAAATACTCAACGTTTACGCTGGCAGATGCGGTGCTATTTGTTTGAACAAAATATCCTCCAAATCCTGTTACATCAAAAGTTACCTCCCACCGATTGAATTCTGCGTTCCAAAAGATATCTGCATCAGCAGGGTCTATAATAGTTAAAGAGCCAGTGTACGAGGCTGGCAAGCCGCTGTTATCACTGCTTGTACCAGCGTAACGGCCGATTCTAAGATTAGCTTTACCGGCAGCATCAGACGGGTTTGCAGGTAAATCTAAAATACTTGCAGCATCACTATTGAAGGCAGTAAATTCCGCTTGCGTAAAGTACAACGTAACGGAACCAGTGGCAGAAGTACCGGTGGCTGGAGTAACCTGATAATGTCTTTGTACGTAGGGTCCCGCAGTAGCTCGCGGCACAGCACCCTCTATCCAGACCCTACCAGTAACAGTTCCGGTGACAGGATTGAGGCCCTTTGGAATAGCCTGAAGAATTAGCTGGCAACTGCTATTCATAAATTGATTGCTACTATTAATGTCTTTTGTGTCGATTGAATTAGTGGTAGCAATAGTTCCCGAAAGTTGCCCATTGTTGTAAACTACCGAACGAATTTTCAGGTCCGAAGTAAGAATACTCCAGCTTGTTCCGTTATTGGTTGAACTGACTGAACGGCTGTCTACAGATATTCTTTCTGCTCCGATTGTCCAGTCCTCACTACTTGCAGGATCCCTATACAAAATAATAAAGTAATCGACACCGGTAGCGACAGAGATATTGAGGTTGCTGATATCAAAGTAGTTCCACGAATATTTTTGTATCAGGTTAGAGGCCACTTTTAGCGTTCCTAATAAAGTACCTGGATTACCTGAGCTACTTGTTCTTACTTCTACGATTAAGTTTGTTGCAGATCCCGCTGTTTCGTAATAAATTCCCCCAAGTTTTCCTGACATGTCCGGGGTAAATCTTACGCCCAGTCTTTCAGTAGCTACTCTAAACCCCGTTTGTTCTGAATTTCTGGTAGACGAGTCGTATTTGTACGTTCTCCTATCTGCGGGGCCGCAGTTAAAGAGTGCTGATGCTGCTTTAAACACATCTAATTTACCATACCCCCATGTAGAGTTAGGAGTTGCTCCGGGTAATTCGGTCATACCTCCTTTAGTGGCATTTGACGTAAGTAAGTTTTTTAACTGCTCGGCAGTTGCAGCAGTATTTGCCTGTAAAAGCAAAGCTAGAGAACCAGACACTGCAGGCGTAGCCATACTTGTGCCCTGGTTAAGATTATATAAACCTCTTTCAATTGAAAGAGCTGAATCGATTTTAGTCACGCTTGACGACAAGGTTGAGATTACACCCTGTCCATTAGCAGAAATTTCTGGTTTTAAAACATTGTCTCTCCTCGGTCCACGCGAGCTAAACGAAGATATACTGTCCTCCCTTTCCCGTGGATAAGCCCGGCTGGTGCCAAAAGCGGTATACCAGGCATTTCGGGCAACATAAGAAGCCACGGTAATGGCCGATAATGCATTTCCGGGCGAACTAACTAAATAATTATTATCTCCATTTACTAATGCAGTCCCCGCGAAATTAGAATTGACTTTATATAACCATCCATCCAGGCGAATAGCGGTGGCCGTGTTATTGGTAAGGGTCAAAGTGTAGGTACCTGCCGGACTAGCGGTATTAGATCCGTTTCTTCCCAGGGAGACATCTACATACCTGATATTATTGCCTGGGTCAATATTATTGTCAAATGAAATAGTAAAATTGCCACTTAAAATATTACTGCTGGTAAATTGTCCTGCAGTAACCGTTACTGCGGCACCTCCTCCCGGAGGAGTTAAGGCAGCATTCAAGCTGCCATTTGTACTGGAATAAATTCTATAAGAAAAAACCTCGGAGCCTGAAGAGCCTGAAGCACCTGCAGGAACTGTAAACGACACAGTACCGGCCCCGTTTGCTGCCAGGCTTAGCTGATTGTGTTTATTACTTCCTCCATCGTTGCCTGCGGCGGCAGCTACAGCCCGGCCGGAAGCTGAACTTGTAAAACTATTAATGGCCGCTTCGACCGGGCGGGTACCGTCGTGAGCTCCGAGTAAAGTTCCCAGGCTTAAATTGAGCACAACCGGCTTTCCCAGTGTTGTTGATAGTGTTTGCAAATAAGTAATTGCATCAATAACTCTGCTGTCTAAAAAAGAACTGTCACCACCTTTAATAATGATAATATCAGACTCGGGAGCCACGCCGGTGTACTTCTTTGAGGGCAAGGCACTGCCGTTGCCTGCTGCTGTACCGGCTACATGGGTTCCATGACCGTCGGTATCTTTCTCTCGCACAAAATTGGCCGGAGTTCCATCTATTTCGTTGTTTATTTGTGACTGACTATATTCAACACCGTAGTTAAAACCGGCAGGAGGTGCTTCACCGGACACGGCAGTTAGCGTTTGATCCCAAATTCGTAAAATACGACTCTTTGTGGTGTCCTCAGGATTTCTAAAATCTAAATGCTTCCAGTCGATGCCCGAGTCGAAAATGGCCATTAGAACATTTTTTCCTTTGTAAACCGTATTATTCAATCTTCGCTGGTGCAATAACGAGGCTCCTGAACTTCCGACAACCAGGTCGTTAACTTTGTTAAGCACTTTAGGAGCTTCAATAAAATCAACTTGCCGCATTTCTGCCATTCGAACTATCTGGTCTAGCGTTGCCCAAACAGTTGCAAAGGTTGGAAAGGAAGAGTTTATAAGCATACCAC
Source organism: Chitinophagales bacterium (assembly GCA_038199395.1). Classification (GTDB taxonomy): domain Bacteria; phylum Bacteroidota; class Bacteroidia; order Chitinophagales; family Chitinophagaceae; genus Segetibacter. Next base: position 14,991 of record JBBPZJ010000489.1, on the reverse strand, counting down.
TATCAGATAAACTCCTGGCATTTTTTGTGTAAACAATGCACTCGTATCTTTCTTCGGGCATAGCATTCGGAAAAGCAAAACCAGGGGTTGGCTTAACATTTCTTACAAAAGCCGGCAATCCATTTACACTTTTTGTTTTTACAGATTCTATAATGTATCTGTAGACAGGATCAATTTTGTAATCAGCTTTACCTTGTGCGGAAGCAGCAAGCTGACAATATATGACTAATAAGCAAAGACTTGTTTTTTTTAAGAGACCTGTCATTTTATATTTTTAATTAAACCAGATAAAACCCGAATCATTTTTTTATAACCCGTTTTTTAAACGTTACCAAGTTACTATAAAAGAGAATTTAATAAGCGACTTTTCATTTGTTTGGATAATTGTTTTTGGATGCTTCTATGTAAGACACTTCATCCATCAAAGACAATTGTTTTATCTGCTCCAAAGAAACGATCGCAGTTACAAACGTGGGCAGAGTAGAGTGAATGGAAATACCTTTATCTTTTAAAGCTGTAGCGTTCTTGGTATATATAATGCATTCGTATTTTTTGGTAGCTGTGGCATTTTTTATTGCGCTTCTTTTATTTTTTTTTGATTTTAATTCGGACGAACATTTCTTTTTATTCTCTTGTTTTTGGCGAGTAAGAAGAGATCTAAAAGCAGGGTCAATCTTGTCTTCATTTTTTATGTTCTGAGCATATTGCGATGAGTAGAGAAATACCAGAACAGATATTATCAAAATTCTTTTCTTCATTGCATTAACCTAATTATTTGATTTTCTAAAGCTTTTATCAAATTCGATTCCTTCTTACTTCAAATCAAGAAAATATAACAAATCAAAAGTGGGCTTCTATAAAAACTGGAAGATTAAAAACAGATACTATTTTCAATTAGAGCTAATCTGTTCTTGTTTATAAATATATACCACAATTATGCCTTTCTGGATTTACGCCAACTCAATAACCGTAATTTCAGGCAAAATTCCTACCCGACCCGGATAGCCGAGAAAACCATATCCACGATTAACATACAATTTCTGATTACCTTCTTCATACAACCCCGCCCATTGCCTGTACACCCACTGCACAGGGCTCCATTTAAAAAAAGGAGTTTCAAAACCAAACTGCATGCCATGAGTATGACCGGCAAGAGCCAAATCAATATCACCATATTTTGGCCTCACCTCTGCATCCCAATGGGTAGGATCGTGACTCATTAAAATTTTGAAAGGATACTTTTCGGTACCGGCATAGGCTAGGTCCATTCTCCCGTATTTCGGAAATCTTTTTAACGCACTCCAATTCTCTATGCCCAACAGCGCGATGCTATCGCCATTTCTTGCCAGGGCGACATGTTCATTCATCAAAAGTCGCCATCCCATTTTACCGTGAATTTGTTTCAGTTTTTCGAGATTTTCTTTTTTTAATTGTAAAGAAGGCCATTCAACATAATCTCCATAGTCGTGATTGCCAAGGGTGCTGTACACGCCTAAAGGAGCTTTAAGCCGGCCAAAAACATCAACATAGTTATGCATTTCGGTCGCCATATCATTAACAAGATCTCCTGTGAACAAAATCAAGTCGGCATTTTCCTTTAAAATCATGTCCACTCCTTTGTTCACCGCATTTTTATTTGCAAAACTTCCTGAGTGTATGTCACTGACTTGAATAATTTTCAACCCTTTAAAACCGGCAGGCAAATTTTTATAATTCAGCTTTACTTTTTTGATGTCATAATTGTATTTATTGCTAAAACCATATATAAAAGTTCCTAAAAAAGTGCCGCCCACGCCCACGCCGAGCCAACTGAGAAAAGCGGAGCGACCGATGTTCCAGGCAGTATTGTTGTTGGTATCATCAATGTTTTCAGGAAACATTTTGCTCAACACCCAGGTAATTCCCCTCCTGATATCATCAATAAGAAAAAATATAGTTGCCAAAAGCTTTGCTATAAAAAGGCCTGCAATAGTGGCGAAAATATAATTCCTTACGCCTTTGGGCCAGGTATCGGTATTTAAATATGGAAGCAACCATAAAAAAGCAATTGCGGACACCGATAAAGTCCAGTAAATTGCATAAATGACAATCTTGGTTTTTTCACTGGCTCCGGAAGCAAGCGTTTTAACAACCTGAAAAACATACAAGTCGAGCAAGAGCATAATAACAACAATAATCCACCAACTGCTCCGGTTACGCATATTCTAATTTTTAGCAAAGTAATATGAAGTGATTTGCATTTGTGCGAAAGCTTGTTGAAAACTTCACGTCATCTAAAAACTGGTAATACAGAAAATTGTTTAAGTATGCTGTATTTTTGCGCGGTTGAAAGTGAATTCTTAAAGATCGGCCATTTAGAGAATATGAAGGATTGCAAGGAAAGTATAACTAAAATGGTCATCTTGTATTGAAGGAACTAACATCACCCAAACAATTAATAAAAAAGTATCTATGCTTTTAACAAGTTACGGACACGCTTGTTTTTCAGTTGAGATTGAAGGTAAAAACATTTTGTTTGATCCTTTTATAACTCCTAACGAAGCGGCGGCTGAAATTGACATTGACACTATTGAAGCTGATTACATTTTTCTGTCGCATGGTCACAGCGATCACGTTGCTGATTGTGTAAGTATTGCAAAACGTACCGGGGCTACAGTAGTAGGTTCTTTTGAAGTAATAGAGTGGCTGAAAAAAAAGGGAGTCGAAAAAACTCACCCGATGAACACCGGCGGAAAGTGGAATTTCGGGTTCGGAACCGTTAAATGTGTAGTGGCACATCATAGTAGCGGAATGCCCGATGGGTCCTATGGTGGCAACCCTATGGGCTTTCTGTTTATGACCAGGGAAGAAAATTTTTATTATGCAGGCGATACTGCCTTAACGATGGATATGCAGTTGATACCTCGCTGGGCTGATCTTAACTTCTGTATTTTACCAATAGGAGACAATTTTACTATGGATGTTAAGGACGCCATCATCGCGGCAGAGTTCGTGAAGTGCCATGTAGTGGTAGGAGTACACTATAATACTTTTGGTTTTATTAAAATAGATACAGAAAAAGCTATAGCCGCTTTTAGGGCTGAGGGAAAAACATTACTATTGCCGGAAATTGGTCAAACAATAGAATTATAAGTAAAATTTCTAATTAGAATACGAGAACAACTCAAATGGGAAGAATTATCGGTGTGGCAAATCAGAAAGGTGGTGTTGGCAAAACAACGTCTGCAATTAATCTTGCAGCCAGCTTTGGAGTCCTGGAGTATAAAACATTATTGGTAGATGCTGATCCGCAGGCAAACAGCACGACAGGTGTCGGTTTCGACTTACATAACGTAACCAGCAGTTTATATGACTGCATGGTTAACAATGCAACTTCGCAAGATGTTATTTTAAAAAGTGATATTCCGTATTTAGACGTTATCCCATCTCATATAGACCTTGTTGGCGCAGAGATCGAAATGATCAACTACCCCAACCGCGAAAATGTAATGAAACATCTTTTGTCGACAGTAAAGGATCAATATGACTTTATCGTAATTGATTGTTCTCCCTCTCTTGGCTTAATAACTGTTAATGCTTTGGTTGCCTCTGACAGTGTTATTGTTCCCGTTCAGTGCGAATTTTTTGCTTTGGAAGGATTAGGAAAACTATTAAATACCATTAAAATAGTTCAAAACCGATTAAATCCGGCTTTGCAGATAGAAGGAATTTTAATGACAATGTACGATGGCCGCCTTCGCCTGTGCAACCAGGTGGTAAGTGAAGTTAGAAGGCATTTCGATGAAATGGTTTTTAGTACAATCATTCATAGAAACACAAAATTAAGCGAAGCACCCAGCTTCGGTAAGCCGGTAATTTTATATGATGCAGATAGCAAAGGAGCTGTTAATTATCTAAACCTTGCCAAAGAAATTCTGCAAAAAAACGATCTTACACGAATAACACAGGAAGAAAGAATGATGGACTAGAAGTTAAAGTGAAAAGTTGAAAGTCGAAATTTTTGAATTCAAAGTTCCGCGTTATTGGTGATTTTTTTTGTACCGAGCGTTGTACAACCATCCGACAGCCATTGCGTCGCACTCTTATACTGGCTATCATCATTCAGCCTGCTTTGCCCAAACTTTACACTTTAAACTTCAAATTTAAATCTCAAACCTCCTTTTTATAGAAACTCGAATAACAAAATGAATCAGCCAAATAAAAAAGACGCATTAGGAAAAGGTATCAGGAGTCTTTTGCAAAACATAGACTCCGACTTAAAAACTACAGCCGGAACTCTAAAAGCACCTGTGGTTGAAACTGTGACAGGAATTAACCGGATTGCCTTGGATAAGATTTCAATAAATCCAAAGCAACCGCGCCGTGATTTTGAAGAACAGGCAATGAATGAACTAGCGGCTTCCATCAAATTACACGATATAATTCAGCCAATTACAGTCACCCAACTTGAAAATGGCAAATATCAGTTAATCAGTGGCGAAAGAAGGTGGCGAGCCGGAAAACTGGCGGGTCTCAAAGATATTCCTGCGTATATACGGCATGCAAATGACCAGCAATTACTGGAGCTGGCTTTATTGGAAAATCTGCAACGTGAAGATCTTAATGCAATAGAGGTTGCACTCAGTTATAAGCGAATGATGGATGAACTGGATTACACCCAGGAACAAGTTGCAGAAAGAATGGGAAAAGAGCGCAGCACAGTTACAAACTATATTCGCTTATTAAAACTTCCGCCCCATATTCAACTCACGGTAAGAAATGGTAGCTTAAGCATGGGACACGCAAGGGCAATCGTCAATGTTGATACAGTAGACCGACAGCTATTCATTTTTAATGAAATCAAAGAAAAGGGATTAAGCGTAAGGCAGACAGAAGAACTGGTAAGACAGCTTTATAAAAACGAAGAAAAATCTGCAAGGCCCTCTTCCAAATCGACCTTGCCTCCTGCCTATAAACGCATAGAAGATAATTTGGCTTCTCACTTTGCAACAAAAGTAAAACTAGCTCACAACAAAAATGGTTTTGGAAGCATTAGTATAGATTATTATTCTTTACAGGAATTGAACAAAATTTTGGAGCAAATGAATGTGCCTGCCAGCTAATGGTCACATTCTATCGTTATGAAACGTTTATCGCAACTAATATTGATAGCGCTTTTATTAAATACCTGCACTGCTTTTGCGCAAACAGGTAACCCGGTAATTATTCGCCAGGATTCTACTACACGAACTAAAAATCCGGCATTTACAAAAGATACAGCCATAACCATCGTAGGTAAGGATACCATAAAAGTTGTACCCAGACATAATCCGGGTACTGCCACGTTGCGCTCGCTCATCCTTCCCGGTTGGGGGCAAGCTTATAACAGGGAATACTGGAAGATACCAATCGTGTATGGAGCAATCGGTACTATGGCAGGCTTCTGGATTTTTAATAATAAGTGGTACAAAAGAACAAGGAATGCTTATGACATCAGGGTGAACAGGCCCAATTCTGCTGATACCGCATTGATAAACCCTAAACTACAGCCACTCTCGACCGCATCGTTACAGTTTTATCGAAATGCATACAGACGAGATCGCGATTATTCCACACTGTATTTTATTATTACATGGGGACTGAATATTGTAGACGCAACGGTGTTTGGACATTTAAAAGAATTCGACGTAAGTGAAGATCTTTCTCTTAGAATACATCCGGTCATTAAACAGTCAGGGTCGGGGCTAAGCCTTGTATTGGGATACAAGAATCCTACGCACAAGGAAAAAATACTTCCATAGTCGTTGGCTATTTTTTAGAATTAGCATCGTACTTTTTTAAACTTCAAAGTCACCAAATGAAAATTGCATTAATAGGATACGGAAAAATGGGACATGCTATAGAAGAAATAGCTGTAAAAAAAGGACATGAAATCGTTTTAAAAATAAATATTGACAACGTAGAAGATATGACTCCCGAAAGTCTGCGGCAAGCAGACGTTGCAATTGAATTTACCGGGCCTGAAAGTGCGGTAGAGAACTTACAAAAGTGTTTTGAAGCAGGCACACCGGTGGTTTGCGGATCTACGGGATGGCTAAAAAAATGGGAAGACATAAAAAATGCATGTCAAGAAAAAGAAGGTGCACTGGTGTATGCAAGTAATTACAGTATTGGTGTAAACCTCTTTTTCGAGCTAAACACCTACCTGTCGAAGCTTATGAAGGACTATGATGAGTATGATGTGAAAATGGTAGAGATTCATCATACTCAAAAAAGAGATGCGCCTAGTGGTACAGCTATTACCCTTGCTGAGCAGATTCTGCAAAATAATAGCAGCAAAAAAAACTGGATAAACCGGCCCAGCAACAAAAAAGAAGATTTGGAAATCGTTAGTGAAAGAATAGACCCTGCACCGGGGATCCATAAAATAAAATATACTTCAGCCATTGATGACATTGAAATTATACATACTGCTCATAATCGCATTGGTTTCGCCGGAGGAGCTGTAAAGGCAGCAGAATTTCTAATCGGCAAGAAAGGCATATATAATATGAAAGATGTGCTGGGTTTGTAAATCAGCGGTATAATGATTTATTGTATTTAAAGGATTTAGCCCCCTAATCTAATCATTTACCAAAACGATTTTTCCGATATGCTCGCTGCTTTCCATTAAAGCATGGGCCTGAGCTGCTTCAGCCAGACTAAATTGTTTATAAATAACAGCTTTAAACTTATTACTGCTAATCAAAGGCCATACGTGTTTTTCTACCTCCCAAGCCAGCCTTGCTTTAAACTCAATTTCACGATTTCGAAGTGTACTTCCTGTAATCGTTAGACGACGATGCATAATATCAGAAACATTAAATGCAGATTGCGCTCCTTTCATTGCATTAATAAAAACAAGGCGTCCATCTGTTTTAAGAAGACGAATGTTTTTAGGTATATAATCACCGCCAACCATGTCTAGTATAACATCTGCTCCATCGCTTTTTAGAACTTCTTCAAAATCATCTTTTTTATAATTGATGCAAATATCTGCTCCCAGAGCAATACAAGCGTCGCATTTATCATCAGTACCTGCAGTAGCAAAAACGGTAGCTCCAAACGCCTTGGCTAGTTGAATTGCTGTTATGCCTATACCGCTGCTTCCACCATGTACCAGTAACTTTTCTCCGCTTTTTAATTGTCCTCTTTCAAATACATTGTGCCAAACTGTAAAAACCGTTTCAGGCAAAGAGCAAGCCTCTGCAAAAGACCAATTATCAGGCACAGGTAAACAATGTCCTGAATACGCTATTGCGTACTCAGCATACCCCCCTCCTACCAGCAATGCACATACTCGATCACCTGTTTTCCATCGCTCTATGTCAGCCCCGCATTTATCAATAACGCCTGCTACTTCAAGCCCCGGTACATCAACGGGAGCGCCGGGAGGCGGCGGATAGAGGCCTTTCCTCTGTGCAACATCCGGGCGATTGACACCTGCTGCAAAAACTTTTATCAGCACCTGACCTGAAGATGGCTCAGGAATAGGTTTTTCCTGAAGCTGCAATACTTCTGGTGGCCCTGCATTTACAATGACGACAGCTTTCATAGTAACTGTTTTGGAACCTGTTAGGAAAACTACTTTCTATTTCACCTTCATTGTTACTAACACACTAACCGGCAAGGCTTTATTCGTATACCTTCTAAGTTTACCATACACATTATAAGTCAATTTGGTGCCACTTAAATAAGGTCTAAGCTCAGGAGCATTTTCAGGAGCGGTATATGTTACGGTTGAAGTATAAGTTTGAGGAAAAGTTAAAGAGGCAATCTCTAGTTCGGAAGTGTTTGCCGCTGCATTGGAAGCGAAAGTAAACCTGGTACTTTCAAAATTCGAAAAGTTATTTTGCTCATCTGCATTTGCCATATCAAAAACAATCTGTTTTATTTTAACCGAAGTAACATCTGCAGCGCCAAATTGACCATTTGTTTTAGCTTTAACAGCGCTGTCTAAATTGAAACTTTGGGTTAAAGAACCTAAAGACTGTTCTCCGGGAGGAACAGGTGTACCCGGAGGTAAAGGTGGTGGTGCAGGAATGGTGAATGATACTACAGGAGCATCCACATCTACACCGGGAAAAGCTGAGTTTATAATTTTATGACAAGCCATGCATGTGAGTACGGTAACTAACAAAAACAATCCGAATACTTTTTTCATTTGTTTTTTCTTTTTATTAATTATACGAGAGATATGCCGTTAGAAATATAAAGGCTTTTACCTCAACAACATAAAACGCAGAATTACATCAAATATATATTTCAATATAAATTATCTTCCATTTATTTTAAGCTCTCATTAAAATTCAAATTTTTATGGTTAATGCAATTGTACGATTAATGGAAAGAAGATTGAAAAAAACAGTAATAAACCCGGTATATTTTTTACCATTAATTATCCTTTTTCAGTCTTTTTTGTAAAAAATCCACCGGATGTAAATCCATCTGAAGGACTATCAATTTTTAATGCTGATAGTTTGGCAAAACACATAAAAGTATTAGCCTCTGATGAATATGAAGGAAGAAAGCCTTTTACAAAAGCTGAAACGAAAACAATAGATTATTTAAGAGATCAATTTAAAAGATTAGGTCTTCAACCAGGAAATGGAAGGAGTTATTTTCAGGATGTACCTATGGTTAACATTGCTACAACTGCCTCTCCGATAATGCAGGTTAATTCTTCTAAAGAAAACTTTACATTGAAAGGCTACGAAGATTACGTTATATGGACGGATAAAACAGATGAAAACATATCAATACAAAATAGTGAAATTGTTTTTGCAGGCTATGGAGTAGTTGCTCCTGAGTATAATTGGAATGATTATGCCGGTATTGATGTTAGGAATAAAATTGTCTTGGTGCTTGTTAATGATCCGGGATTTAACAATGGCGATACTACTTTGTTCAAAGGTAAAACCATGACCTACTATGGAAGATGGACCTACAAATTTGAAGAGGCTGCACGACAAGGCGCTAAAGGATGCCTGATAGTACACAACACTGCGGGAGCAAGTTATCCTTTTTCCGTAGTACAAAACAACTGGAACACAACCCGCCTCCACTTAGATAACCGGGGGAAAAGTGAAAAAAATTCTGATATGATAGGGTGGATTTCATCTGGTGCTGCTAATAAAATATTGGTAGCTTCCGGCTATGACTCTACCCTTTTCGCTAAGGCTGACATTCCGGGTTTTAAGCCAGTACCTTTAGGAGTCACGCTTGTTACGAGCTTGCAGGTAAAAGCAAATTATAATAAATCCCATAATGTAATTGCAAAAATAACAGGAACAAAAAGACCGGATGAATACGTTATCTATTCTGCTCATTGGGATCATTTAGGTATAGGAAAACCAGATGAAACAGGAGATTCGATTTATAACGGAGCACATGACAATGCGAGTGCAACAGCAGGTTTACTTGAACTCGCCCGTGTTTTTAAAAGCATTAAAACAAAGCCTGAAAGAACAGTTGTATTCTTAAGTGTTACTGCAGAGGAACAAGGTCTGTGGGGCTCTGCATACTATGCTCAAAATCCTGTTTATCCGGTGGCAAAAACGGTAGCTAATATAAATATGGATGGACTGAATGCATTTGAAAAAACAAAAGATATTGTCGTAGTCGGGGCAGGTCAGTCACAGTTGGAAGATTATCTGAAAGATGCAGCGCAAAAAGCGGGACGTTATATATCTTTTGAATCTCATCCTGAAGCAGGCAGTTATTTTCGTTCTGACCATTTTAATTTCGCCAAAGTCGGTATTCCTGCATTATATACTTCGGCAGGAATAGATGTTGAAGGCAAGGGCCCTGTGTATGGAAAGCAGCGGCAGGATGAATATATTCAAAAACATTATCACCGGCCATCTGATGAGTACAATGCAAAAACCTGGACCTTAGCCGGAGGAATCGAAGACTTAAAATTACTTTACCTTGTAGGCAGGAGGCTATCATTTGAGACGACGATGCCGCAATGGAAACAAGGCTCTGAATTTAAGGCGGCGAGGGAAAAGTCTTTGAATAAAATGTAATACTAATATCAGTGAAATAGATTTTTGAATAACCTTTATTTAAGAACCATTCATCTTAATTCAAATCACAATTTTCTTACGTTTAGAATTATGAGTTTACTTTTAAATAGGACAAGTTTTGGTGACCCTGCTGATAAGGGTAATGTTTTATCCAGGCAGGAAGCAGTAACCTTGTTAAATGATTGGGTTTTGAATGACCGACTGAAGCTGCACATGAAACAAGTTGCACGATTGATGCACGACTGGGCACATGAAAAAGAACAGCTAGGTGAACAAGATCAGTGGCGGTGGGAAATGGCTGGTTTACTTCATGATGCAGATTGGGATCAGTGGCCAGACCTACACTGTAGAAAAATTATTGAAGAACTTGAAACAAGGAGAGTCGATCCTGAAGTAATTCATGCAATTGCATCTCATGGACCATTACACTTTGGTGTAGAACCCGAAAACAAAATGGACAAAATGTTATTTGCATTTGATGAATTAAGTGGATTGATACACGCATACTCTTTGATGCGACCGAATGGTTATGAAGGAATGGACGTGAAAGGCGTGAAAAAACGTATAAAAGATAAAGCATTCGCAGCAAACGTATCGAGAGATGATATTAACGATGCACTGAACAGAGCAGATTTATCAATGGATGAATTAATTGAATTTATTATACAAAGACAAGGAACAGTTGCAAATTAAAATTCAGTCCTTATTAAATTTGGCTAATAATAAATCCTCTCTGCAAGAGGATTTATTATTAGTTTGATATGTTAGATAAATTTTCTTATAACCTTTTTTGTAGAGCTTCCGCAATATTAGAGAATTTAAAAAGGCTCAGATTAAGGGGTTTTAGAGGCAAAAAGCGAGCGTTTAAAACCGAGCAAATTCAAACTAACAAATTATTGACTTTAATTAATTAAACGGCGATAATAAATCAATTATCTGCTACGATTGAATATAGTTTTGCAAATGAGAAATAGTCTCATATTGACTTAAAATTGTTTCAGTCACAACGTCATTTATTGAAATTATTCCTGCTAATTCATCATTTTGCATTACAGGCAAATATCGCAAGTGGTGTGCTGATAACAATTTCATGCAGTGCTCTATAGTATCTTTTGGGGTAATTGTCGGAAATGCCGAAGACATGATATCTGATACTGTTGTCTCGTCAGAAGAACGGCCTTTTAAGATGACTTTACGTGAATAATCTCTCTCAGTCATTATTCCTTTAAATGTGGTTCCTTCCATTACTACAACTGATCCGATATTCTTTTCAGCCATAGTTCTAAGGGCATCAATAACAGGGGTTAAAGGTTCAACAGTTATCACTGCAATTCCTTTTCTGGTTAGTATTTGGGCAACAGTTCTCATAGTGGCTATTTTTGATTAGATAGAATAAATATAATAAAAGAAACCTTTAAATTTAAATTTAAATTTTCTTATCTGATCTTTTCTTGCACCGGATTATTTATTTCTGGTCGCCTTTAAAATCGCAACACGTAATTTGAGTTATGGTTATAAAATGAGTAGAAAACATATATTTGCAGTGAATTCTGCCTTAAAAAATAATATAAAATAAACCAGTAACAAAAGTTTTCAATCGTATGGATATCGACAATTTCAAGAAATTGACATTAGAAGAAAAGTTATCAGAAATAAAATATAACGGCCAGATTTTGGGTCCGTACGAACGCAACAGCGAAAATGGAGGAGCCAAAGTGCCGGGCGATATTTATGAGCTGTACGATTTTTATGTTTATCTAAGCGAAGACGAAAACACTGTTGTTCCTTCGAGAAGAAACCCTTTACCCATCTAGCACCTTTAATTTATAGGGAGTCTAATAAGCCGGTGGTTTATTGGTTCTTGCTTCTTAATTACTTTATTTGAAACTCAGTAAGGTGTTCGAAGTAGTCACGGCTAAAAATTTGAAATGAATAAACAATCTCCCTCCTTGCTTATTTGTATTGTTATGGATGTTATTGGCTACGCTTCCTATGCAATACCAGCACTAGGCGAGTTTTCAGATATTATCTTCGCACCTATCTCTGCAATTATTTTTTATAACATGTTTGGCGGTTGGAAAGGAGTGTTTGGAGGCATATTCAACTTCGCAGAAGAAATACTTCCGTTCACCGACTTTATTCCATCGTTTACTATTATGTGGGTTTATAATTACATTACCAATTCAAAACAAATCAATCTTCTACATAAACAAATGGTAGCAAAGTAGCTATTTCAATGCTTTTTTGAGGGAGGCTTTTGTCTCCCCTACTTCTTCATTTAATTGAATAACAATTTTATTTTAGCAGAAATTAAGTTGTACGGATTCATCGCATTTTCCACTTTTATTTTTTTACTTGTTGATTTACTAATAGTTACAATCATCTTACTAATCCCTGTTCTGTTTTTAAATCGACTTGTAGAAAATATCTTCAATTATACTATTGGAATTTAGCAATTATCAACATACCTTTAAGTAAAGCTTTTTGAAAAAGCTGAAAAATAAAAGATTTGCTCTTTTACTCGGTGTGAGCCGAAAAGTTACAGTTTTAATTGTAACAGCTTTTCTATACTGATAAACATTTTACTTCTGGTAAAATTTCATGAAAAGCAAAATCGTAGGTCAATGCCCGGGAGGGCGTGAAACAAATCACGGACTTCGATTATTAAATGGGTAGTAACTAAGAAGCCGTTGAAATAGTTTCAAAATAAATGCTCCCTTTCTTACAGGCCGTCGGCTTTTTGAGAATAGTATCAAGAAACCGACAGCCTGTTTTTTTATGCCCTAAACTCCTGATTGCGTCCTACTGTGTCTGCTATTTTCCCACTACTACAATAATTCCGTCATTTACAAAACATACCAATAATCAGTTGAAAAAGTTATATTTGCTGTACTTAAAACTATAACTTATGTCATTACCTACAAACAACAAGAAAGGTGACAACCAGGGAAATAAAAATCAGAAAGACCAGGGAAAGGGTTCAAAATTTCTGAAAACTTCTTCGAAGCCTTCTGCAGTTTCAAAAAAAGTAAGATCGACAGGAGCAAATAGAGGAAGCTAGGGAGTGTTTATTATTCTTTAGGTAAAGCTCTATAACCAAGCTTTAAAAAGTCCAGGATATCGTGCCTCATCTCACCGGTTTCTAAACGACCAACGTCGTAAACTTTCAACTACCATGCTTCCGGCGCTTTGTCGTGTCTATAAAATCTCTTTTATATTTTGATCGATTTTTTCTGATCCTTTTAAATAGAGTAAGCGGGGGCCATTGTCTGAAATTATAATTTTAAGCCCATTGGGCCAATTGCTTCAATTTTGCTGACCTTTGCAGGCCAAATTAAATTTAAGTGAATGGAATTTTTACAGCAATTATTTCAAAAGCAGTCGTACGATCCTCAAAGTTTTTTTCTTATTGCAGGCCCTTGTGTGGTTGAAAGCGAAGAGTTGGTAATGGAAGTGGCAAATGACGTATATAATATTTGTAAAAAGTTAGGCATTCCGTATGTTTTTAAAGCATCTTATAGAAAAGCAAATCGCACAAGCGCCTCGTCTTTTACGGGTATTGGCGATGAGGCGGCAATGCAACTTGTAAAAAAAGTTGGCGACCATTTCGGGCTTCCAACCACTTCAGATATACATGCTCATGAAGAAGCTGAACAGGCAGCAAAATACATTGACATTTTACAAATACCGGCCTTCCTATGCCGGCAAACAGATTTATTAGTTGCCGCTGCGGAAACAGGTAAAATAGTAAACGTAAAAAAAGGCCAGTTTGTAAGCGGCGATGCAATGAAGTTTGCAGTAGACAAAATACGCAAAGCCGGAAACGAAAAAGTTATGCTGACAGAAAGAGGTACAACTTTCGGCTACCAGGATTTGGTGGTAGATTATAGAAACATACCCATCATGGCTGGCCACAATGTTCCGGTGGTGATGGATTGCACTCATAGCTTGCAACAGCCAAACCAAACAACAGGTGTTACGGGAGGAAATCCGCAGTTAATAGGAACCATTGCAAAAGCTGCAATAGCTACCGGTGCACATGGCTTATTTATCGAAACACATCCCGACCCTTCGTGCGCAAAAAGTGATGGAGCAAATATGCTGCAGTTAAATAAATTGGAAGAATTACTTGTGCAGTTAGTAAAAATCAGAAAGGCGGTTATCAGCTAACTTCTACCATATATGTCAAATTCGTACAGGTAAAATTAAATCTTATTAAACAAGGTCATAAGTTCGGATTAACCATTGTTATCATACACTTTGTTTGCTGTTTAGTTTTGAAAATTACTTTAATGATAGACTTTCTGAGTTCGTTTCGAATCAGCGAAATGACTCAAAATTTGTTAAGCCTTATCATTACTGCTTTAACTTCTATTCAAATTGCAATTTTTTTCCTTATTGCCTAAAGCTTTCAATTATGCCGTTGAATGATCCGATGCTAAAGTTGAAATCCAATTTTCATAACTAATCTTCGATAAAGAAAATTGTAACGGTCATAATTCTCTGATTGCATTTGAGGAGTTAGAAAAATTGAATACGACTGCGTTTTGTACCTGGCCTGCTTTAAAGTATAACCTGCACTTACAATCAATGCCCGGTTATTCTTTCCAGATAACTTCCAGCCTAATCCAACATCATAATATACGCCAGCAGAAGCTGCAGGAAACCGCGCCTGTTCTTTTTGAATATGGTTCATAGAAAGAAAATTTACACCCGCGTTTACATAAGCGAAAGGAGTATTCTTATTAGACGAAAATTCCTTTCTATAGTCTATGAATAAAGGAATACTTCTAAGTCCATAAAAGTCCAGCCCTACTCCTGCTCCGGCAAAAAATCCCGCTTTTTTTATTCCGTTAATAGTTTGAAGAGAAGCCGCTTCGCCTGCATCACCTGTTAATAATCCAACTTCATTAATAGTGCTGAAACTAATCTTTTGCTTGGTTTT
>JBBPZJ010000488.1:0-15340 GCA_038199395.1 Chitinophagales bacterium | reverse complement strand
CCTCGTCAAAGGTTTGTAACAAATCCTCCCCTTTCCCGTCAGGATAAGCTGACTCGACTTTCTTCCGGAAAACAGTTTTAGGATCAAGGTCAGTAAGGGTTATAGCTTCAGAAGTCTGCTCATCAAGATTACGGTTTGCTCTCAGTCTTTGTTGTCTTATAAACAGTCGCTCGATAAACGGTTTTTTTTGTATTAGCTTTTGTAACTGTTCATCCAATTCATGAATATAACCCTCAGTTTCAACCTGCACTTCCACCCATGCAGGATAACAAAGCTTGTCGTCCTCCAGCAGAAGCAGCTTATTCTTTACCGTTTCGAGGTTGCCCTTTATTCTTACCAGTTTACGGCAGCACGGAATATTAAATTCTTCCAGCTCACTCAGTTTTCCATTTTCAAAAGTCAATATCACAACCTGTTTACTGTCCTCGTTCTCAGAAAAACTTAGTGGTATGGGCGAGCCCGAATACCTGATGTGGTTCATCTTATTAACGACCTGCGGCCTGTGCAAATGTCCCAGCGCCACATAATCAAACTCCCCGGGAAACTGGTCTCCGCAAACCTGTCCCAGGTTACCAACATGAATGTCTTTCTCGCTGTCTGAGTTAGAGCCGCCAGCGGCAAATAAGTGACCGGTAGCAATTACAGGAATACCTTTTGCTTTATAAGGAGCGACATACTCTTTAAATGAATTGTAGTGCTCACAAATACCCTTCTTCAACCTTGATTCCATATCGGCAGAGCTTTCGCCCGCTATTGATAGGCGAACATCTTTATCTCTTAAAAAAGGGACTGCGCAAATAACCAGTTGCAGTTCTCCCCGAGTATTTGATATGGAAATAATTTGATCGCTAAAGTTATCCGGGACGCCACCAACAACATGCACATTAAAATACTTTAGCAGATCTTTTGGGGCATTCAAAGTAGTTACAGAATCATGATTGCCACCGATAATAATAACTTCTTTGCAGCAGGTATTTTTAACCTTCCAAAGGAAGTCGTAGTATTGTTTTAATGCTGCATTGGAAGGTGTGCCGGTATCAAAAATGTCCCCGGCAATAATTAAGACATCAACACACTGCTCTGAAAGCTTCTCGATTAGCCACTCTAAAAACTGTTGGTGCTCCTCGGTTCGTTCGCATTGCTCGAGCCTCTTTCCCAAATGCCAGTCTGCTGTATGTAATATTTTCATGCCGGATAAAGGTAATCAATGGATTTAAATGGTAAAGGTAGGAGAGAAGGCGAATGCGCATTAGCCGGGAACTCGTACGTTTTTTTAACTCTTTACTTAGGTCGTGAATAGTGCAGAAAGCTTAAATAGAAACCATAAAGGGCACCATACCCGACTTAAGATCTGTAATCATAATTTTTAAAATTGTCATCCGTTATAAACCATTAATATGTTTTTCATTTACAATGCATCTCACAACAAATCCATATGCCCTTATATTAGCAGCGAGCGGACTCGCTACTATAATAATGTCCCTTTTTATTTTTAGCCGGTTAAAATCTGCTGAAAGATCTTTTGCTTTAGTAATAGCTCTTGCAGGATGGTGGGCTGTTAGCTACAGTGGCGAATTATGGAGTACCGGCCTTTTATCAATGTTATTTTGGTTAAAACTGGAATATATAGGAATAACATTGCTAGGACCAGCGCTGCTACTTTTTATCCGGGTCTTTACATCAAAACAAAAAATACTATTTAAGGCGTATCACACCTGCATACTTATAATTCCGATATTTACTGTTATTTTAGTTTGCACCAACGACTCTCATCATTTTTACTATGAGTCTTTATCTGTAGACGATCGTGGCCATTTTCCGCTATTAATAATCAAGCCGGCCTTGTGGTACTATGTATTTACAATTTATTTTTATGTTACCATAGTATGGTCTATCTACTCTTTAATCACTGCATTTAAGAGAGTAGACCAAATATATAAGAAGCAAAAAAACATCATTTTGTATGCGGTTATTATACCCTGGATATTCAATATTCTTTACAAGTTTGGCATTAGACCTAATCAAAATATTGACCTGACGCCATTTGCTTTTATAGCAACGTCCGGCATAATTTCATTTGGTCTCCTTCGATATAAATTGTTAGATATTATTTCTGCGTCGAGAGAAAAAATTTTCGAATCGATGCAGGATGGCGTTTTAGTATTGGATGCGTATGACAAGGTGATAGACAAAAACAAGCAGATGGAGATACTAGTGCCTGCAATAAAGAATAAAAAGACAGGATCGAATCTACCTAGCCTCTTTCCTTTTGCAAAAAACCTGCACGAGGGGGTAATGGAAAGGAGAAAAAATACCGTTGAAATTGAAATTGACGGCCCCGATGGTCATAAATATTTTGAGGTTGACATTAATATTTTATTTGACAGGCGAGCCGATTACGGAGGATGTATTTTAATTTTTAATAACATCACCCAACGAAAAAAGGATGCTCTATCACTAATGGCGCTGAACGAATTGAAGGACAGGCTTTTTTCTATTATTGCTCATGACTTGCGTAGTCCGCTGATAAATATAATGGAAATGGTAAAGCTTATTGATGAACAGGCAATAACGGAAAAAGAGTTCAAACTCCATTTACCGGAACTTTCAAAAAACCTTACTTATACATCAGGTCTGTTAGACAATTTATTACACTGGTCAAAAAGCCAGTTAAAAGGGGAAATGATTAACCCGGTGAAATTGGATATAAGGAAAATAATACAACCAGAAATTAAATACTATCAACAAAAAGCAACTGAAAAAGGAATATACCTTCATAGCTCAGTAGAAGATGAAACATTGGTGTACATAGACGAAGAAATGATACAACTGGTTATTAGAAATTTAATTGGCAACGCAGTTAAATATTGCACCAGTGAAGATCACATTATTGTTTCTTCGACACTAAATGCTTCATCTGAAATTACCATTTGCGTGGCAGATACCGGAAGTGGTATGAAGGCCGAAACAGTGAAAAAATTATTTATGCTCGAAACTTTTACAACCAGGGGCACAAATAACGAACAAGGCACAGGGCTCGGACTACAGCTATGCAAAGACTTTATAGAAAAGAATAAAGGGGAAATCTGGGTTACCACCGAAGAGGGAATAGGTAGTAAATTCTTTTTTACTATTCCTTCGGCTCTGCCTACATTATTTACAGCTCTTGAATGTACTAATACAATTTAAACTTCTTGTTCCCTGTCATCATCTTGCTTGTCCGTTTTTAGGATTGCTTTTAAGCAGTTAAGCTTTCAATTGCTTTATGATATTTCTCAAAGCCAAACGTTTCTATTGCTATTCTCATTGCTTCTGCAATTTGAGCTGTACAAAGGTTTCCAATGCTTCCTTCATGAGTATGACGTACAGTTGTAGAATATTCGAATTTGCCTTCTTCAATTTCCAATCCTACTTTTTTGTAGGCATCTCTGAAAGGCATTCCCTGTAAAACAAGTTTGTTTACTTCTTCTACACTAAACAAATATTTGTATTGCTCGTTGCTCAGCAAATCTTCCCTGACTTTCATATTACTAATCATGAGTTGCATCATGTCAAGGCAGCTAGCGAGTGTTACAAAAGCAGGAAACAAATATTCTTTCAACAATTGAAAATCTCTATGATAGCCTGACGGAAGATTGGTAGTAAGCAGGGCAACATCATTGGGCAAAGCCTGTAATTGATTGCACTTTGCCCTAATCAGTTCGAATACATCCGGATTTTTTTTGTGCGGCATGATTGAAGAGCCGGTTGTCAACTCGTCGGGAAAAGAAATGAAGCCAAAGTTTTGATTCATGTAAAGGCAACAGTCCATTGCAAGCTTGTTTAGCGTCGCTGCAACATTGCTAAGCGCCTGAGCGACGATGCGTTCACTTTTTCCCCGGCTCATCTGCGCATATACTACGTTATAGTTTAGATCTTCAAAGCCGAGCAATTGGGCAGTTAATGTTCTGTTTAAAGGGAACGAAGAACCATAGCCTGCAGCAGAACCAAGCGGATTTTTGTTCACTACTTTATAAGCAGATTGTAAAGTGATGACATCATCAACAAGGCTTTCAGCGTAAGCACCAAGCCACAAACCAAAAGAAGAAGGCATTGCAAGTTGAAGATGCGTATAGCCAGGTAACAAGTGCTCTTTAAACGCATCACTTTTCTGCTGGAGCAGTTGAAATAAATGCTCAATGTTCTGAACCAGTTGTTCTATAGCACTTCTAAAAAACAGTTTCAAATCAACCAATACCTGGTCGTTACGGCTACGACCGCTATGTATTTTTTTCCCTACCTCACCTAACCTTTCTGTAAGCATTAATTCTACCTGCGAATGAATATCTTCAACACCTTCGTCTAATATGAAATTTCCTGCTTCAATTTCTTTGTAGATCTTTTTAAGTTCAGCAGATAAAACTGTCCAGTCGTCGGTTGTAAGTAATCCGATGCTTTGCAACATTTGTATATGTGCCAGTGAGCCCTGTACATCAAAAGGTGCAAGAAACATATCCATTTCACGATCGTTACCAACAGTAAAAGTTTCTACTGCTTCAGAGGTGCTTGTATTTTTTTGCCAGAGTTTCAAAGTGAAAAGTTTCAGGTTACAGGTTACTTGTTTCAGGGCTTGTGAAGTCGTTCAAATTATTTTCAACCCATTGAATAAAATTATTCATTTTCCTACTTAGCATAGTGTATGCATCTATGAATTCATGATATTTAGTGGCATCAGTTAAAGATTCTGTTTCGTACAAAAAATCAAGATGCAGTATAGTTTCATCACATTCAGAGTGAGAATGAACTAAATATTTTACAAAATCTGCTTTATATCTTCTACGTCCATATCCTTCTACGATTAACGAGGTTACTGCCTTTGATGATCGTCTTATTTGACTTCCTTCTTCATACAATTCGAACTTGGGAAGTGTCATGGTCATTTTATGAACTTTAATTGCAAGTGACTTCGATTCTTTGTAAACCTCTAAATCCTTGTAACTTTTCATAAGGTAAAATTTAAGCCTTTGATCAACCTGCAACCTGAAACATGTAACCTGCATATAACTGCAACCTGCAACTTGTAACCTGCAACTACAACACCTGCTCCAACATCCCCACATACCCTTCAATGCCCTCTCTAATTTCTTTTAGAAAAATAAATTCATCTGCTGTGTGGCTTCTTGCACTATCACCAGGTCCACATTTTAAAGCAGGGAAAGGCATCAAAGCTTTGTCACTACTTGTGGGTGAGCCGTAACAGCTTTTGCCAAGGCTAATGCCGGATTGAACAAGAGGATGATTGACATTGATACCAGTAGATCTTAATCGCATACTTCTCGGTGTGACCTGTGATTGAACATTTTGTCTTATAATCTCAAAAATTTCTTCATGACTGTACACTTCTGTAATCCTAATATCTACTACAAAGTTACAGCTCGATGGAACGATGTTGTGAGCCTTGTTTTCTGTATTGATTACCGTCACACCCATTTTCACCGGTCCAAGCCATTCACTTACATTTGGAAACTGGTAAGAGCTAAACCAGTTGATATCTGTCAATGCAATATAGATTGCATTGACACCTTCTTCTCTTGCCGCATGACCTGCTTTGCCTATGGCTTCACAATCCAATACCATCAATCCTTTTTCAGCAATTGCTAACTGCATTTGTGTTGGCTCGCCTACGAGGGCACAATCGGGTTCTTTGCCTTGTAAGGTGGTTTCAAATTTGTCATTTCCAAGCAATAATTCAATTCCACCATAACCACTGATCTCTTCTTCGGCAGTAGCTGCAAGAATAAGGTTGTACTTTGGATTTGGGTGATCATAGAAGTGAAGAAAAGCTGCAATAAGGCTTACGAGACAACCACCTGCATCATTACTTCCTAAACCATATAACTTTCCATCTTCGATGGTAGGAGTAAACGGGTCTTTGGTATACTGCGGATTGGGCTTTACAGTGTCGTGATGGGAGTTTAAAAGAATGGAAGGTTTTGAAGGATCAAAGTATTTGTTAACGGCCCAAATGTTATTCAACAAACGTTCTGCCATGACACCTTTTTCTGCAAGAAAACTTTCTATAATAGCAGCAGTCCCATCCTCGTATTTTGAATATGATGCTGTAGATATTAGCTTTTGCAAAAGGACAACAGCACCGTTATATAATTCCTTTGTCTGCATTATTGTATGAAAAGCGTTCCTGTAGTTTTTGAAGTTGTATTTGCTATCAAATCTTTTGCATCGCCTATAAGAACTTCTTTAACTCCTGCATCTATTGCAGCAAAAGCGTTATCAATTTTAGGTAAGATGCCGGCAAACAATTTTTGTTCGCTTAATAGTTGCCGGTAAGCTTGCTTGTTGATTAAATTGATAACCGAATTTTCATCCTCCACGTTTTCCAGCACACCTTTCTTTTCGAAACAATAAATTAGTCTTACGTCATAAAACGAAGACAGCGCAACTGCCAGAGAGGAAGCAACCGTATCAGCATTTGTATTTAAAATATGTCCTTGTCCATCGTGTGTAAGCGGTGCGAACACAGGCACCAGTTCACCTTCAAGTAATAACCTTACACTATCAACTTTTAGCTTCGAACTTTCTACGTCTCCCACCCAGCCAAAGTCAACCTCTTTTACAGGCCGCCTGGTGGCGGGAATTATATTGCCATCAGCACCGGTTAAGCCAATTGCATTACAAGTGAGTGATTGTAACTGAGCCACTATTTTCTTATTTATCAGACCTCCGTACACCATTGTTACCAGGTCAATTGTTGAATCGTCTGTTATTCGTCTTCCATTTATATAATTTGACTTAATGCCTAACTTTTCTCCAATGCTTGTCGCAATTTTTCCACCGCCGTGTATCAAAATTTTTTTTCCTTCAATTGCGGAAAAGTCTTTTAAAAAAGATTGTAATAAGACATCGTTATCAATTACGTTACCGCCGATTTTGATGACACATAACCCCTCCCGTTCCCTAAGGGAGAAGTCGTTTACCTCTTGATTTATTTCATCATTCATCATGCCTGACAAAAATTCCTGGTACAAATCTTCTTTTTCATCCGAAAGATATTCATTTAAAAAATTCTCGGGTCGTTGTTGCGTAGAAACATATCTTTCGAACTCTTCTACTAACAACTCCATATCTCTTTGTTCTTTTTGTTTCTCTTCATCAGGTTTCATAAGCTATAGAATTAAATCCATTCAATCCGTGTCTTCTCCCGTTTTTATACGATAGGGTCTGTTCCAAAAATATGATTTTAATTCCCTCCCTTCAGGGAGGTTAGGAGGGTACTAATAACCGCTTGTGCCGCCCAAACTCTATTAGCAGCTTCCTGTGTTACCAAACTATTTGGCCCGTCTAAAATCTCGTCACTTAATTCAACATTTCTCCTTACAGGCAAGCAATGCATCACCTTAGCATTGTTGGTCATTTTCAATTTCTCTTTTGTCAACATCCACGATGGATCATTACTAAGCATCTTTCCATAATCGTTGTAAGTGCTCCAGTTTTTAACGTAAATAAAGTCTGCATCTTGTAAAGCTTCATCCTGGTTATGTGTTATCGTTGCACCTTTCGTAAACTTCTCCGCCAGTTCATAACCTGGTGGATGTGTGATTACAAAATCAGCTTCACCCCATGCATTTATCCATTCTGAAAAAGAATTGGAAACACATTGCGGGAGTGGTTTTATATGAGGAGCCCATGTAAGTACAATCCTGGGTTTACCCCCAACCCCTAAAGGGGAGTGAAGAAGATGCTCACGAATAGTAATGATGTCTGTTAAGCTTTGCAAAGGATGAAGCGTAGCACTTTCAAGACTAATAATTGGTACACCGGCGTATTTGATGAACTGGCTAATGTACATCTCACTATAATCGTCTTCTCGGTTTTTAAGCGAAGGAAACGTACGAATACATAGGATGTCAAAGTAATTTCCAAGAATTGGGGCAGCGTCTTTTACATGTTCGACGGTCGTGCCATTCATTATGGCGCCCTCTGTAAACTCGAGTGCCCAGCCTTCTTTATCTACATTAAAAACGATTGCTTCCATCCCAAGGTTTTGCGCCGCTACCTGTGTGCTCAATCTTGTTCGCAAGCTTGGATTTAGAAATAATAAACCTATTCTTCTATTTACACCCAAAAGCTTGTCCTTAAAAGGATTTGCCTTGTACTCAAGTGCTTTGGTAACAAGTGCATTTATATTATTTACGTTAGAAACAGAAATAAAATGCCCCCCCGCCCCTAAAGGGGAGCTATCAGGCATCAAAACAGGTTGGATAGAGTCATTCATTTAGTGTGATTTTTGGCAGTCAGCTTCATAATTTTTTCTTTATGCAGCCCTTCTGCGCATGTTACATCTGCTAATTATGCAAGCAATTTCTTGCTCTCTTCTCCCTTTAGGGTTGGGGCTTTCTTGCTCTCTTCTCCCTTTAGGGTCGGGGCTTCTTTCCTCTCTTCTCCCTTTAGGGCCGGGGCTTTAATTTCATTTTCCAGTGCTTCTAAAAATTCATTTGCATGGTCTTTAGTAAGTGCAAGTGACGGAAGTAATCTTATCACGTTTGGCTTCGCTTCACCGGTAAAAATATGATGGTTGTATAACAGGTTTTTCTTCAAGTCTTTCAATTGTTCAGTCACATCAAAGCCTATCATTAATCCACGTCCCCGCACGTTTTTAATTTCGGGTATTGCTGATAAACGCTCTAGTAAATAAGATCCAATCTTATCAGCGTTTTCAATCAGGTTCTCTTCTTCTATTACTTCCAACACAGCTAATGCGGCTGCACAAGCGAGTTGATTACCACCAAAAGTAGTTCCCAGCATTCCATGTTTTGGAGCAATATGAGGCGCAATCAAAATACCACCGATCGGGAAACCGTTTCCCATTCCTTTAGCCATAGTATAGATATCAGCACTTACTCCAGCATAATCATGAGCAAAAAATTGTCCGCTTCTTCCGTATCCATCCTGCACACTGTCAGCAATATAAACTGCGTTGTACTGATTACACAAAGCACGAATTTTTTGAAGAAAACTTTCAGTAGCCGGAACTATCCCACCAACCCCCTGGATTGCCTCAATAATAACTGAAGAGATTTCGTGTCCTCTTTGTTCGAAACAATTTTCCAACGCCTTTTCATCGTTATAAGGAAGAAAAATAACGTTATCAGTTTCGTTAACCGGGGCAACAATTGCAGGATTGTCTGTAACCGCTACAGCCAGGGAAGTCCGTCCATGAAAAGATTTGCTGAAAGCAACTACCTTTTTCTTTCCATTATGAAAAGAGGCAAGTTTTAATGCATTTTCATTCGCTTCAGCACCGCTACTTATAAGGAATAACTGGTAGTCTTCTTTTCCGCTCAACTTACCCAGTTTCTCAGCTAGCTGTTGTTGAATAGGAATTTTTACAGAGTTAGAATAAAAAGCAATCTTATGCAGTTGCTCTTCTATTCGCAATACCCAATGAGGATGCGTATGACCAATGCTAATAACAGCATGACCGCCATACATATCCAGATATTGTGTTCCCTGGTCATCCCAAACATAAGAGCCTTTGGCCTTAGTAATAGTAATGTTGTTGAGTGGATAAACGTCGAATAGATTCATAAGAGAAGTTATAAGTTATAAGTAATAAGTTGTAAGTAATAGGTCGTAGGTAATAAGTGTTAGGTTAATGTCTTTCCTCTTACTTTTCCTATCAATGAGATAAGCATTCCCTTAACCTCATTAATTAATGTAAATAGCATTTCAAAATTTTCATGTTTTAGATATCCTAAATCTTTTGACAGAATTAGAAAATATTCGGCCTCATTTGAAGACCCTAACGCGACATTTAAAAAATTAGCAAGATCATTCGGAGAGTTTTTACCACAACCTTCTGCAATATTAGCAGGGATGGAAGAACTTGCTCTTCTGATTTGATTTGTTAAGCTATATATCTCTTCCTTTGGAAAATCCTTAGTAATCTCATAAACCTTTAAAGTAAAGTAGTGAGCTTTCTCCCAAACTTTTAAATCTTTATAGTTTTGCATAAACTCATTACTTAAAACTTACTACTTATTACTTAAAACTTACCACTTATTAAAACCCTCCCGCTTTCAATTTCAACCCCGCCGTTTCTTCCAATCCAAACATCAAATTCATATTTTGAACAGCTTGCCCGCTGGCGCCTTTTAAAAGGTTATCAATTGTAGAATGTACAACGATTTTATCTTCTGCTTTTTCTATATGAATAAGGCATTTGTTTGTGTTGACTACCTGCTTCAGATCAATCATTTTATCGCTTAAATGAGTAAAAGGTTGATCCTGGTAAAAGTCCCTATATAACTTGTTCACTTCTTCTAACGGCAAGCTGCAATCAACGGTAGAACTGATATAAATGCCTCTTGGAAAATCACCTCGCCATGGAACAAAGTAAAGCCCCCCCGCCCCTGAAGGGGAGCCAGGGAAAGAAGCCTGCAATTGATTAAGCGATTGCGTAATTTCTTTTAAGTGCTGGTGATTAAGCGTTTTATATGCAGAGATATTATTTGCTCTCCAGCTAAAATGAGTTGTTGCAGACAGACTTTGCCCGGCACCTGTAGAACCTGTTATGCCTGTTGTATAAATGTCTTTTAGTAATCCGGCTTTTGCTAGCGGCAATAAGCCCAATTGGATTGCAGATGCAAAGCAGCCGGGGTTAGCAATATTATCTGCTGATTTAATTTTGTCTTTATTCAATTCTGGTAAGCCATAAACAAAATTTCTTGCTTCAAATGTTGCATTTGATTTTAGCCTGAAGTCCTGGCTTAAGTCTATAATTTTTACTCCTTCTAAATTATGGCCTTCTTCTAAAAATTTCTTTGCGTCCCCATGACCCACACATAAAAACAATACATCAACTTCACTTGAAAGGCCAGAAGAGAATACAAGATCAGTTTCTCCTAAGAGATCTGCATGAACGGTGCTTACCGGTTTATTTGCATTGCTTTTGCTGTTTGCAAAAGAGATTTCAACATTTGGATGATTGATTAAGATACGAATCAATTCTCCACCTGTGTAACCAGCCCCACCAACGATTCCAACCCGAAGCCCCCCCGCCCCTAAAGGGGAGCTGAAGCCGCTGGTGCGGGTCGGCGAATTAGGTTTGTTGGTAAAATTATCTTCCATTTAAAATGAATGTCGGTTAAATATATTTTTTTCCAGCCTTTCCATACCTCATTCTCTCTTCTCCCTTTAGGGCTGGGGCTAAACTAAATTTTGTCTGTCGTTTTGCACAGAAGGTTGAGAGCAAACTAAAAATTCAAGCAGCTCATTGTCTTTGTTCATTATTCTGTGTCGACGGCCTGCTTCTATATGCAAGCCTTCACCTTCATGTACAATCAGTATAATTTCATCAACTTCAAATACAGCCCTGCCTTTTACAATAAAGAAGACCTGTTGTGATTGGCTGTGAAAATGCAAAACTTCCTCAGTTCCACCAGGCATGCTTTCAAGCTTTACACTTAAGTTTTCGTTATTAACAAAGTTGAATGCCTTGCAGTTGTCGCCCCAATTGTAATGACTTAAAGGACGGAATGTTGAAACAACTAAAGGTGGCGTATTCTTCATCTTCATAAACCCTAACCCCTAAAGGGGTTTTTAATAACGCAAGTTGAACTTGCTGATTTTTATTTTGCCGTACAAGACCCAATAGCTATCGGGTCAACGCAACGATATGTAATATTGGCTTGACAGACTGGGATCCAAAAAATTTCTACAAAAAAACTATCGTAAAAAATATAACTCGCCAACATCTCTCTCCTCCCTTTAGGGTCGGGGCTGACTATCCTTAACCTGGTGCCAGATCATAGTTTGATTGCCGAAAATTTTAATAAATCCACGCACGTCTTCACCGGTCCAGCCATTATTCATTTCGCCATATTTGCCAAACTTACTGTTCATCAAATCGAACTTCGATTCAACTCCAACTATATAAAAATGATAAGGATGTAACTGAATGGAGACATCGCCTGTTACATTCTTCTGCGTGTTTTGAAGAAACGCTTCAATATCCCGCATCACAGGATCAAGAATTTGTCCTTCGTGCAACCAGTTACCATAAAAAATTGCAAGCTGGTCTTTCCAGTTCAATTGCCACTTAGTAAGTACATGCTTTTCTAAGGCGTGATGGGCCTTTAAAATCACCATTGGAGCTGCTGCCTCAAATCCTACCCGTCCTTTAATACCTATAATTGTATCGCCGACATGAATGTCTCTTCCTATGCCATAAGGACCGACAACTGACTGAAGATATTGAATTGCTTTGACAGGCGTATCAAAAAACTCTCCGTTAACCTCTGTAAGCTCGCCTTCTTCAAAATGAAGTTTAATTTCTTCAGATCCTGTTTTGGTTACCTGTGTTGGCCATGCCTCTTCAGGTAACATTCCATAAGAATTAAGCGTTTCTTTACCACCGACACTTGTTCCCCACAAACCTTTATTAATCGAGTAGACAGACTTGGCAAAGTTCATGTCTACATTTTTACTTTTCAGGAATTCAATTTCTTCTTCGCGACTTAGCCGAAGATCGCGGATGGGAGTAATTATCTCGACGCCAGGGATCATAATATTAAAGATCATATCGAACCTTACCTGGTCGTTACCGGCGCCCGTGCTTCCGTGAGCAACTGCATCTGCATTTAACTCCTGTACATAGTCGGAAATATGCAGTGCTTGTATTAGTCGCTCGGCACTAACACTTAACGGATAAGTGTTATTTTTCAAAACATTTCCGAAGACCAGGTATTTTATGATGCTGTTGTAATAGCTCTCTTCTGCTTCAACTGCTTTATGTGACGTTACACCCAGGTTGTAGGCATGATGTTCAATTTGCTCTAACTCATCTTTGCTGAAGCCGCCTGTATTAACAATAATACTATGGACCTCGTACCCCTTTTCTTCAGTAAAATACTTTACACAGAAAGATGTATCCAATCCACCACTAAAGCCAAGAACTACTTTACCCCCAGCCCCTAAAGGGGTATTATCAGAATTTGACATTGACTATAAAAATTAGAGCATTAACACTGTTATAAATTGAAAAAATACTGAAGTATCTTTTTAGAGGAAAAACTCGCACTGCCATCTTTCTTTTTCAAAAGCTT
The DNA here is from genome assembly GCA_038199395.1 of Chitinophagales bacterium. Classification (GTDB taxonomy): domain Bacteria; phylum Bacteroidota; class Bacteroidia; order Chitinophagales; family Chitinophagaceae; genus Segetibacter. The sequence continues at coordinate 2,237 of JBBPZJ010000488.1, read as the reverse complement.
AAGCAAGCGGCTTTTCTTTACGTTCATAAAGCGCTCGTATAACTTAGAATGCTGTTTGAAATCCTGAGCCGTTTCTTCCGGCTCGTAGTGATCGGCAGGATCATACAACATAGCTGTACAAAAACAATTTTTTCTGTCTTTGCTCATTAACGTATCATAGTTTACACAAGCCTTACATCCAGCCCAAAATTGATCATCGTCTGTTAATTCAGAATAAGTCACAGGTTCGTAGCCCAACTCGCTGTTAATCTTCATAACGGCAAGGCCAGTAGTTAACCCGAATATTTTTGAGGTTGGATATTTCTCCCGGGACAGATCAAAAATTCTTTTTTTGATTTGCTTGGCAACCCCGCTTTTGCGAAAAGCAGGGGCTACGATTAGACCACTATTTGCAACATACTGGTCGTGCCCCCACGCCTCGATGTAGCAGAAACCGACCCACGTTCCATCTGGTGTATGAGCGATCACAGCTTTGCCTTCTTCCATTTTTTTAGCGACATATTCAGGGCTTCTTTTAGCTATACCTGTGCCCCTGGCTTTTGCAGAAGCCTCCATTTCGCTGGTTATAGTTTCTGAATAGTGAACATCGCCACTATTAGCTACCCTAATGATAATTTGCTGATCCACGTTGATAAAAAATTAAAGAAATGTAGTAAAGAAGATCGTGCCAAAACAGGCGCACTTTACCTGCTTTTTAACTTTATAAAAGTTATAGGAGTTCTCAGATACGTGGTCGTCGAATAAGGTATAAGAAGCATTCAGAACCCAAATGATTTACAGCACCGCTAAGAGAAGGGTGGCTTGCAGAAAGATAAGCATGGGTGATAAAATTTTTCAACTTCGTAATACAATCAAAAAATGTAAAAATAATTTTGAGGTGTAAAAGTATAATACTTTCAATTTTTTCAGCAATATTTTTTATTAAAATTTTTTTGTTAGCACAATTTACCTTATTCAAACAGGGTTTTGACAAGTTTCTTGCCACAGGAAAGCTTACGGGAACCAGCAAAGTAACTGCTTTCGACATTGTTGTGTCCTCACTTGTACTGTTATTGCTACATGTATCTTAGTTAAAAACCTTCCTCTTTTGAAAATTAGAAGCCAATCACGAAATAATTTCCCGGAGTTCACCGTTATTAAATTCTGTTCTAAAATGGAACAATTCTTAACCTAAAACATATATATGAAGTTAACGATTAAATTATTTGCCGCCTTAAATGTTATAGTTGCCTGTACTGCATTAACTATAACCGCCTGCAGTAAATCAGAAAACACGACTGATAACAGTGAAAAAGTATCTGTCTTCCTAACTGACGATGCAGCGTTATACGATAACGTATTTATAGATGTTCGCTATGTAGAAGTAAAACTGCAGGAAGGGTACAAAAATGAAGAGCACGTGGGAGATAAAGACGACGACGATGACGATCATTTTGACGATAATGACAAAGACTCAGATAATGACCATGTAGCAAAGGATAAATATGGTAAATGGGATACACTCGTTATAAGACCAGGTATATATGATATTTTAAAATTGAAAAACGGAGTAGACACCTTGTTTGCACAAGGAACAACCAAAGGAAGAGTTAGAAAAATAAGGTTGACATTAGGAGATAAAAACTCAGTTGTAAAGGCTGGCGTAACATATCCAATCATTTTACATCCTTCTGTAAATAACTATGTGTATGTTAGAACGCATAACAGGCATCATGAAACTATTAGCGTAAATCATGTAGGATTTTGGATTGATTTTGACATAAGCAACTCTATAATTGAGGAAAACGGTCGTTTCTATCTTAAGCCGCTAATAAAGCCTTTTTCTAACAAGCAATTTGGAAGTGTATCAGGAAAAGTATTCCCTGCTGACGCTCGTCCGTTTGTAAGGATTTATAACGCAAGCGATAGTGCTGTAGCAATAGCTGAGAAGTCAGGTGAATATAAAATCAGGGGACTAAAGGAAGGCACCTATAAAATAACTTTTTCAGGAAATACCGGTTGGGGCAGCCAAACCATTAACGATGTTAAGATCTTAAAAGACAAAGAAATAAAAATACAGGACGTTACCTTGCATAGATAATTATCCTGATTAAATCACAATCGAGTAGGAAGTAAGGGATTATTTCCCTTACTGTCCTCTCACACCACCGTACGTGCCGTTCGGCATACGGCGGTTTGTTAGAATAACTTTAGTTGGTGTTCTGTTTTCCAATAGTAGTAGTTGGCAAAACCAATGT
>JBBPZJ010000487.1:0-21150 GCA_038199395.1 Chitinophagales bacterium | reverse complement strand
CTATATACGGGCAGCATAAGCAACCCTTCATTCAAAGTATTGTGGGCTCCAATAGATGGCAGAGTAGTAAACTTGGCAATACGTTTTAAACCTTATGAGTCGTGGTAGATAACGGCAAATTTGGTAGTTGCCGACGTTCTCTTAAATTGCCTGCCATGTTTTTGCCAGACATGTCGTACGAGTAGTGTTTTTTATATTTTCTTGTAAGCATTCATCGTATCTTACTGCAATAAAAGATGTGTAAAAGAGCATGAGCCTTATGCAGCAACGAAATAATAAGATCAACCGGAGAGAATTCTTACATCGTACAGGTGCGTTCATTCCTATTTCTACATGTAGCCTGCATTCTAATGCGAGCGCTGTTGAAAGTAGTACCCTGCAAGAGCAGAAGATTACCATCAAAAATGTTGATTCTAATTTTGAAAGAGAACCGCTTAATCCATATCGTTTTAAAGGGAGTGCAATAACCGAGGCCTGGCAAGTAGCAAGCCGGCTCGAAGGAGAATCAGGAGCAGCTACGATTGGCCTCGGAACTCAAAATATTCTTTGGTCCGATTCAAAAGTATTTGCTGCCCATTCGCAAAGTGGTGGCAATGCACTGATGTATGCTATGACTGAAAGGGCATTGGAAATTTTGAAAGGAAATTCTTTCACCAATCCTATGCGACTACTCGACGATCTGCTACCCGAAGTATATGCTTATGGCAAAAAAATAACTAACAATCCCGAGCTTAGAAAAACATTTGCATTGAATGCTTTGGTGTCGCTGGATAATGCTGCGTGGCTATTATACGCAAAGGAAAACAACATCAGTACTTTCGATGAATTGATCCCTTCGGCTTACAAACCCGGCTTGTCGTACAAACACAATAAAGTAGCAAGCATGCCTGCTTTTAGCGTTGGGGCAAAAGTTGAAAACATAAAAGCAGCGGCCGATGCAGGCTACTTTATTATGAAATTAAAGACAGGGTCAGCAGGCACTCAAAAAGAAATGCTTGAAAAAGATATTGCCTTCCTGTCCGCCGTTCATGCTGCTATTGGCCACTATGAAACGCCTTACACTAAAAACGGAAAAATTCCATATTATTTTGATGCCAACGAAAGATACGATGAGAAAGATACATTGCTTCGTTTTCTCGATCATGCAAAGAAAATAGGAGCTTTCGGCCAAATTGCTGTAATTGAAGAACCTTTTGGCGAGAGAAATAATATGTACGTTGGTGATATGGGAGTAACCATCGCTGCTGACGAAAGCGCACATACAGCAGAAGATGCGGCTAAACGAATTGAGCAGGGGTATAAGGCCATCGCTGTAAAAGCAATAGCTAAGACGTTAAGTATGACTATGAAAATTGCGCAGCTTGCATACGAAAAAGATATTAGTTGCTTTTGCGCCGACCTGACCGTTAACCCGATACTTGTAGAATGGAACAAGTGCGTTGCTGCCCGGCTGCCTCCCTTTGCTAACATCGGTATTGGTTTGCAGGAGACCAACGGCCATCAATATTATAAAAATTGGGACAAGATGATGACTTATCACCCTGAGCCAAACGCGTCGTGGACTACACCTCAAAACGGAGTGTTTATAACTGATCAGTCTTTTTATGATGAAAGCGGAGGAATTTTTGAACCTTCTGCACACTATGAGCAAATGTTTAAAAAGCCGGACTAATCCTAATGTATAATACATGCAGTAGAACCTACTGTGTGTACACATCTTTTTTGCTTTTGTTTTGCTCTGTAAGAGCACCCTGTTTGTAGTTAATTGTATAGGAAAGGCTATTAAGCTCCGTAGGTGCTTCCTTTTCCGCTTCGTTACAGGCAGCTCCTAAGGAGCCTAACCTATAAAAAATCGCATTTTACTACAAACAGGTGCTCCTATGGAGCAAATTCTTCTTATTATTAAAGAATTATTTAAAAAATATTTAATGCCAGTTTGTGTCCACACGGTAGCAGTAGAACGGGCTCCTATATCGATTTGGGGATATTGAGAAAACTTACCGGAAAACGATAGAAGTCTGCAGGAGTTGCTATCGGAGGTAGAAAATGCAATAAGTGCAAATGTAAAGCAGTACAGGGTATTGAAGCAAAGGTGGAAATGCTGAGCAGCATTAAAGGAGTAGGCGAACTTACAACAGCAGGATTTGATCTGATAGAAAGTCAGTCTGGAGATCATGTTGCCTGGTTTATTGCTAACTTATTAGCTCGAAAAAGCTTTGTTTCGCATTGAGCTTAAAATCTTAAATGCCTTACCGTCAATCCTCCATTTTGAAGTTGTTTCAAAGATGATATGCCAATATTTAAATGTTTATCAACGAAGTTCTGAGTTACTGAAGCATCGCTTTTTTCGGTCTTTATACCCTCAGGCACCATTGGCTGATCACTCACCAACAATAAAGCGCCTGTTGGAATTCGATTATAAAAACCTACTGTGAAAATAGTGGCTGTTTCCATGTCTATAGCATAAGCTCTTATCCGCTGAAGATATTCTTTAAACTCGGTATCATGCTCCCAAACCCTACGGTTCATTGTGTACACTGTTCCTGTCCAGTAATCTACTTCGTACTCCCGTATGGTAGTTGAAATGGCTTTTTGTAGTGCAAACGCAGGCAATGCCGGAACCTCTGGTGGAAAGTAATCATTTGAGGTACCTTCACCTCTGATGGCCGCAATAGGTAATATCAGATCTCCTATTTTGTTTCTTTTTTTTAACCCGCCGCATTTACCGAGAAATAAGACCGCTTCTGGTTCTATCGCTGAGAGCAGGTCCATTATGGTAGCTGCGCCCGGACTGCCCATGCCAAAATTGATAATAGTTATACCGTTAGCAGTGGCGCATTGCATAGGTCTGTCTTCACCCACAATCTTTGCATCATGCAAAAAAGCAAACATCTTTACATAATTGGAAAAATTAGTAAGTAGTATATATTTTCCAAAATTCTCCAGCTTCTCGCCTGTGTACCTGGGTAACCAGTTTTCTACAATATCCTGTTTCGTTTTCATAGTAAAATTCTTTTCGTTGTCGTTCGTCAATCATCCTTTTGGCAAGGCACGGGATTCTGTAAATTTAGCAAATACTTTTGTTCAATGATTAACATAGATTACCCTGCCCCGGCTTTTAAAATAAAAAAAGAGAAGGGGAAGGATATTATTTTTGATGAGTGCAGAAAACAATGGGTTTTGCTGACGCCTGAGGAATGGGTTCGTCAGAACTTTTTGCAATATTTAATACAAGTAAAAGAATATCCCGGGGCACTTATAGCTGTAGAACGTGAAATTTTGCTGGGCGACATGAGAAAACGTTTTGATATTGTCGTTTTTAGAAATGCAACACCGTGGATGATCGTTGAATGCAAAGAGATGGAAGTAGAGTTGAGCGAAGCTGTCATCAAACAAATTCTTAATTATAATATTACTTTACAGGTAGAATATCTGGTAATAACAAATGGGAAATCGACTTTTGGATTGTATATTCAACAAGGCAAATTTGAATGGTTGACAGCGCTTCCTGACTTTTAATACCGTATCAATGACTGAAATTGAAAGGCAAATTGAAAATTTAACCACACAGTTGCAGGACCTCAGAGGCCGCCAAATGCAATTGAATGCGGAGATGGTTGCTGCGGAAAGAACATTGCAAGCTCTTAAAGCAGTTGTTCTCGAAAAAAGCCAGGAAAAGAAAGAAACCCATCATCCTGCACCGTTTGCAGAGCAGCCTACAATTGATACTCCTTACATATTGCAAGCTAAACTACATGTTGAAGAAACAAAAAGGGCGAAACAAAAACAACCGTTCCATGTAAACAGGGAAATGGAGGATTTTATAGGAACCAATGTCATAAGTAAAGTAGGAATACTGGTCACGATTATAGGGGTTTTCATCGGAGCAAAGTACGCGATAGACAATGAGCTGATCAGCCCGCTCATGAGAATTGTTGCCGGTTACCTGGCCGCCGGAGTGCTGATTTTTATCGCCTTCAGACTTAAGAAAAAGTATGCATATTTTAGTTCTGTTCTAATTGGTGGAGGCTTAGCTGTTACTTATTTTATAACCTATATAGCTTTTAGCTTTTATGCCTTATTTCCTTTATGGGCCGCTTTTGCAATAATGGTTGTTACAACCATTGCTGCTGTCGGAATTGCGTTGTGGTATGATGAAATAGTTATAGCACTATTAGGCCAGGTAGCTGCATATGCAATACCTTTTTTATTAGGCGACAGACAGGGAAATATTTTTATCTTATTTAGTTATATAACATTTATAAATTTCGGTTTGTTGATTTTATCTTTCAAGAAGGACTGGAAACTGCTTTATCACATTGCCTTTTTTTTAACCTGGCTTATTTACCTGTTCTCAATGGTGCTCAACGATGGTTTGAAAGCAGGTCTTTCTGGAAATTTGATATTTTTAACCCTCAATTTTATAACTTTCTACATCACCTTTCTTTCATATAAAATTTATAAAAAGGAATTGTATCAGGTAGGTGAAATTGCAATATTGCTATTGAATGCTTTATTCTTTTTTTTCATTGGGTGTTTTATTATAGATCAGAAACTCAATAATATACACTTTCTTACCTGGTTCACTGTTGCAAATGCTGGTATTCATTTAGCTGCGGGCTATTTTATTTACCGGTTAAATCTTGTTGATAACAGTGTTTTTCAATTTATTCTGGGGCTGGGGCTTTTATTTATTACAGTCGCTATTCCTATCGAATTAGACGGAAACTGGGTTACAATTTTATGGACGATCGAGTCGACAGTTTTATTTTATATTGCCAATAGTACGAGGCGGCAGTTGTATCTCGAAATTTGCATGCCTTTAGTGGTCATCTCATTTATCAGTCTTTTGCAAGACTGGAGTTCAAATTATTCTTATATAAGTAACCCGGTTATTGCCAGTAGCGCCAGGGATAAAATACCGTTTGTCAATTTAAATTTCACGCTTTCACTTTTTGTTTGTGTGTGTTTCGGCTATGTCAGTTATTACAGCAGTAAGATTACTTATAAGGGCCCCCCTTTGGTTGCTAGCTTTTTCTCTAAAATTTTGCCCGTTGGTTTTTTGGCAATTCTTTATTTTACTTTTTTTAATGAAATTCATTTCGGCTGGGATAGAAATATAAACAGGTACAACAGTAACGCATTTTTACTTTATCAATCTATCACCCTCATTATTTTTTCGTGTTTATACCTGGCAGCGTGGCTTCTCATCAATAGGCGTATTGTCAAAAGAGAAAACCTGCATCACTTGCTCATAGTGTTATCTCTGTTTGCAAATGGTATTTTTCTTCTTGTATGCTTGTACGATCTTGGTCATCTTCGTGATCTTTATATTTCAACAGGTCGAAATGCTGCGACATCTCTTCTGACTTTAAGGTATTTTTCTCTTGCAGCTTTAGCCATACTCTGGCTAACCGCCTCGGACTCTTTAAATCTTTTTAAACCTCCCGATAATGTAAAGAGGAGCATTTCTATGATATTCAACGTAACGTTACTTTCCATCGTTTCGAACGAGTTTATTCATTGGATGGACTTAGCCGGATACCAAAATCAATATAAATTGGGCCTCAGTCTAATCTGGGGAACCTATGCGCTGGCCTTACTTTTTACGGGAATGATTAAAAAGAAGAAACACCTGCGCATCTTCGCTATAGCGTTGTTCGCAGCCACATTGTTGAAATTATTTTTCTACGACCTTGTTTCATTGTCTACTATTTCAAAAACAATTGTATTAGTGCTTTTAGGAATAATTCTTTTGGTGGCTTCATTTCTTTACAACAAATACAAAGACTTGTTATTTGCGAATGACGAAACGATCGTCGAAAATTAAGCAGTGTTTCTAAGTTATTTATTATTCATCTGGCAATATCAGCGACGTAACAGCGTTCTTTTAAACTACATCAACAGGATGGGACAGCAAAACTTTTGTTGCAAGTAAAGAATATCTTTTATAATTTAAAGCAGTAAATCAGACATCGCCTTTACTCTTAGTTGAAGGCATGATGTTCCGGTGTAAGTCGAAAAAATAATTCAGATTTATTTGCACCGAGCTATATTTACCTTGTAAAAAAATTGTTTTTTCGCCGAAACTTATCCTGTTGTTCTTGTAATTAGTTCTAATTTTTGGTGGAAGTGTTTAGATAACGAATTGATAAAGTATGTAATAGAAGGTTACTCAAGATTATTATTTTAAATTAGGTTTTTGCGTGCTCATTATAGCTTTCGCTAGAGAGACACAATTATTTCGACGTTTAAAATATTCTTCTATTTTTACAGTTAATAATTTAAACATTCTGTTGGAATGAAACCAAAAACGCTTAGAATTTCTGCTGTTCTGTTACTCGCCCTTTCATTAGCCACAAAAGCAAGGTCTCAAGCTGACAATACAATCAATGTAGTTACTTCAGCCGTACCCTTTTTACGAATTTCGCCGGATGCGCGGGCGGGGGGCATGGGAGATGTAGGTATAGCGACCACTCCCGATGCTAATTCTTCATTTTGGAACCTGGCAAAAACTCCATTCGCTCCTAGTCGAACAAGCATAGCTACTACTTATACTCCCTGGCTGAAAGACCTTGGACTAAATGATGTTTATCTTGCTTCTCTTGCCGGTTATCATCAATTGGATGAAGAGAATGCAATATCTGCTTCAGTCCGTTATTTTAGCCTGGGTAACATACAGTTTACCGACTTCGCCGGAAATGATTTGCAATCTTTTCGTCCCCGCGAATTTTCTGTAGACCTGGGGTATAGCCGTAAATTAAGCGAAAAGTTAGGAGTCGGTGTAGCACTACGTTACATCAACAGTAATCTGGCCGGAGGTCAGGCTGTAAATGGCGTTTCTTACAAAACAGGTAATGCAGTTGCAGCAGACTTTTCATTGTTTCACAACGGCGTAAACGCTGACGGTCAGGGTTTGAACTGGGGAATTACTTTAAGCAATCTTGGTTCTAAAATTTCTTATACAAGCGATGCTCAGCAAAAAGATTACATACCCGCTAACCTGGGTTTAGGTGTTGCTTATACCTGGGCTTTAGATGAAACAAGTAAATTTACTGCCGGGCTCGATGTCAATAAACTAATGGTACCAACTCCACCATCTGCATCTTCTAATCCCGATAGTTCTATTCGTATTTATAGAGACAGAAGCGTTATCAGCAGTTGGTTCAGCAGTTTTGGTGATGCCGGTGGATTTAGCAACGAATTAAAAGAATACCAGGTTTCTGTCGGTGGAGAATACACGTACAATGACCAGTTCTCATTACGGGCAGGTTATTTTTACGAAGACAAGCTAAAAGGAAACCGAAAGTATTTTACGCTTGGTGCAGGTCTAAAGTACAATGTTTTCGGATTGAATTTCTCTTACCTTGTTCCTTCAGGTAATGGTGTTAACCGCAATCCATTGTCTAATACTTTGCGGTTTAGCCTTGTATTCGATCTCGATAATAATACAAACGGAAGTGGTTCTGCGACAGCCCCCTAAGAGCATATAAATTTATTTTAGAGAAAAAAGCGAGGGTACTTTACTTTCGCTTTTTCTTTAAAAAGGCTTTTTTAATCAGGTTGAAAATAACAGTAATCCCTGCAATTTTTTATTCAACAGTTATAAACCAAGCTATGTTTAGAATAGGTTCCGGTATAGATTTTCATCAGTTGGTAGAAGGAAGAGAATTTTGGCTCGGCGGAGTTCTTATACCTCATACAAAAGGAGCCTTAGGGCACAGTGATGCAGACGTGTTATTACATGCTGTTTGTGATGCGCTGCTGGGCGCTTTATGCCTTGGTGATATAGGCTTTCATTTCCCTGATACTTCTTCAGAATTTAAAAACATAGATAGTAAAATTCTGTTGAAACGAACATATGAATTGATTAGAAAAGAAGGTTATAAACTGGTAAATGTAGATACGACCCTAACGTTGGAAGTTCCTAAAATAAAACCTTATGTATCACAAATGCAAAAGGTAATTGCTGAAATTCTAGAGGTTTCAGAAAAAGATGTTTCAATTAAAGCTACGACAACTGAAAAATTGGGGTTTGTCGGTAGGGAGGAAGGAGTGGTAGCTTATGCGACTGTATTACTTCAAAAAGCCGATTTTAACATTCTACTGTAAAACTTACAAATCATCTCTAAGTCTCAATAATTACATTTGCCACAAGTGGATAAATTAAAAATCAAAATAATCAACAAGTCAGACAACCCGTTGCCGGAGTATGCAACGGAAGGGTCGTCAGGGATGGATCTAAGAGCTAACATAGAAAATGATTTTATTTTAAATCCGTTAGAAAGAAGGTTGGTTCCTACAGGAATATTTATCGAGCTGCCCCAGGGATACGAGGCGCAGGTGCGTCCACGAAGTGGCATGGCTGTTAAACATGGAATAACCTGTCTCAATAGCCCCGGTACAGTTGACGCTGACTATCGGGGCGAGTTAAAAGTTGTGCTAGTAAACCTTTCTAACGAACCACAAACGATTCGCAAAGGGGACAGGATAGCTCAAATTGTTTTTCAAAAAGTGGAGACGGTAACGTTAACACAGGTAGATGAGATAAGTGTAACTATAAGAGGCGAAGGCGGTTTCGGGCATACCGGTAAACAGTAAAGTAACAATATGAGAAGTGTGTTGATGTTTCTGATCCTGTCAATATTGATATTTGGTTGCAGGTCGGTTAAAAAAGCGCAGAAGACCGACGATGCCATTTTAAAAACTGATACAACGCCCGCAGTTACCATTGCAGAAAGTAAACCAAAAACCGAAGCTGAGCCACGGAAAGACGATGTATTTGCAAAGGTTGTAAAAAGTAAAATTTCATTCAATTCTTTCAACGCAAAAGTGCGTGTTCAATACGAAAGTAAAGAAGGTGGAGATGATGCAACGGCATATGTGAGATTGAAAAAAGATTCCATTATGTGGCTTTCTTTGAGAGGTCCGCTTGGTATCGAGGGTTTTAGGGTCTTAATTACGCCTGACAGTGTAAAAGTAATCGACCTGCTGAAAAAGAATGTTCTGTACAAATCCATCGACTATTTGCGTGATATCACCGGAATTCCTTTTGATTTTTCTAACCTTCAGGATCTTGTTGTTGGAAATCCGGTTTTTACGAACAATCATATTATCAGTTCGAGAGTAAATGAGAATAATCAATTATTGGTTCTAATGGAAGGAAGATTTTTTCATCATCTTATTTCTCTGGATAATACCGATTTCAAAGTGTTGCATAGTCGGCTCGACGATGTTGATTCGGTTAGAAATCGAAACTGTGATATTACCTTTAGTGATTATGAAAATAGGGCCGGTGTCATGTTTTCTACTAAACGAAAAATATCTGTTGTAGAACAATCTGAACTTATTATAAATCTTGATTTTAAACAATATTCGTTTAATCAACCGCTGACTTTTCCATTTAATGTTCCTAAGAATTATAAAAGGCTATAATTAAGGGTTTATAAATATGAAACCGGACCTAAAAATTTTGGGCATGATCAAAAAAATAATCTTACTGTTTTTTTTCACATCAGTTTCTATTATTTTATTGGCGCAGGAAACGAAAGAAGAATTGCAGCGAAAACAGCAGGATTTATTAAAAGAGATCAGAGATTTAAATGCAACTTTAAAAAATATCAGGAACAGTAAAAACAGATCATTAGCAAATTATAATCTGGTCAAAAGAAAAATTGCTGCTCGTGAGGAGCTAATTCAAAACATCAATAAAGATCTGCGCATTCTCGATAATAATATCTCTAAAAATACAGTCGAAGTAAACAGGCTTAGACGGGTATTAGATACATTAAAGCAGGAGTACGCCAAAAGCCTGGTGTTCGCATATAAAAACAGGAGTAATTACGATTACCTCAATTTTATTTTTTCAGCATCAACATTTAATGATGCCGTCAAGAAAATTACTTACTTAAAAAGCTACCGGGATTATAGAGAACAACAAGTGGCCAATATTGAAAAGACAGAAGATCTTATTAGCGATAAGATTGCTACTTTAAATAATAGTAAGAATGAAAAAAGCCATACTCTAGAGGATCAGAACAGGCAGTTGAAAGATTTGGAAGTAGATAAAAAGGAGCAGAATGCCGAGGTTAATAAACTGAAAACACAGGAGAATGACTTTGCTAAAGAAATAAAAAAGAGAGAGAATGAGCGTAAGCAGATGCAAAGTGCCATAAGTGCAATTATCAGGCGTGAAGTAGCAGAGGCAAGAAAAAGGGCAGAAGCGCTGGCAAAGCAGAAGAAAGCTGAAGAGGATGAGCGAAGGAGAAAATCAGCAGAACAACAAAGACTTGATAGATTGGCTAAACAGAAGCAGCAGGCTGATGCTAATAATAGCAACAGTACAGCATCAAAACCCTCTGCAGAGGCTGATGATCCGGCGAAAGACGTAGCAGTAGCTAAACCTAAAACAACCAGGGTTTATAGCGATCTTGAAAGCACCGAGGAGGGCAGGGCTTTATCTATCAACTTCGAAACCAATCGCGGCAGGCTTCCATGGCCTGTTGATACAGGTATACCAACTATCCATTTTGGAACCTATACAATACCCGGAACTAAAATAGTGGGAAAGAGTGACGGACTAACCATTTCAGTTCCATCTGGTGCATCAGTAAAAGCAATTGCTGACGGTGAGGTTTCTTCGGTTTTTGACTTAGGCGGCGAGCAGGTAGTTACGATACGGCATGGTAAATATTTTACATCATATAGTCATTTGTCGTCGGTCAATGTCAGCAAAGATCAGCAGGTAAGGCCCGGCACAGTCATAGGTCGTGCAGCAGCCAACGATGAGGGTGAAGGCGAAGTGGTATTTATGGTAACAAATGAGCATAGCGTTTTTCTTAATCCTGAGCAGTGGTTGAGACACAAGTAAGCTTTGATATTCAAGGCAAATTGTTTTTGTAACGAAGTAGAAGACTTATTTTAATGCTTTCCATTGCCAATTCAATCCACGAAAAAAGCTTGGTAATGGCAATGGAAAAGTGGTGCAGGCTATTTTGTAGCCTGTAGAATAAGAATTTATTGAAAGACGCTAGCCGGCAAAAATATATGAGCAGCCGTGTTCCTGTGCCCTGCCTAAAGCCCATACTCCTGATGGCACAACCTGAACACCCGGTAATAAACCTGATTCCCATTCTTTTTTAACTGTTGCTGCATCCATCTTCATACTTTCTGCCACTGCAGCACTGTATACAGTCATCGCTGCATCACAAACTGCAAACATAACTCCGCTGTCCTGCAATTCATTTATACCAATGGCCACATTTCCAAATCCTGGCATTTTAAAATCTCCGGCTTTTGGTTTCCAGAATGGATTCCGAACAGAGGCAGCTTTAGTAGCAGGATCGTCTGCTTTGAACAATTCTCCAAATTTATACTTGCTCCATATAGAGTCTTCGAATGCATAAGGTATCGCATCATGACGTAATACAACCACTACGCTGTTATCACTTTCATCTGTACCTGTAGCCTGGTTGGTCAGTAAAAAAACCCTTGGCCATGCAAACGGCATAAGATCATGAGGGCGGGTAGCATCAAAAACTACACGATGTTTTCCTTTTATTTTATTAAACCACTCATCCGGGCTCGCTGGCTCTGCAGATTGAGTTGAAGCTGCCCTAATTGTGGAAGGAATGCCAAGCATTCCAATGGCGGCAGCTCCGGCAGCAATGTTGCCTAAAAATTCTCGACGAGGCGATTTTTGTTTTTTTTCGTTCATGACTTCAGGTTTTAATGAAAGAGAAAAACAAAATACAAAAAAAGCGGCGTTTTTACAATACCCGAAAATTCTTAGGCAAAAGACTATAAAAAACTTTATATAGCACGGGGATTCAAGGAGTTTGATAAATCCTAAAAGGGAACCATTTACGAAGCTCTATAATTTTTGATCACACGTCATGGTACAAAACCTGCTGTATAATTTTTCGTAAACAGGAACTATGTTATGAATATCAAATCTACAGGCTTGGTCATATGCATTTTGCTTAAAGACAGCAAGCGTTTCATCCTTTTGTAAAATTTCTATTGCACACCTGCTCATATTCGCTACATCTCCAACATTTGATAGAAAACCTGTTTTGCCTTCAATATTTACTTCGGGCAATCCACCTGCATTTGTACTGATTACAGGCATGCTCGCTGCCATTGCTTCCAGCGCAGCGAGACCAAAACTTTCATACTCAGATGGAAGTATAAACAAGTCGCTGACAACCAAAATTTCTTCCATTTGCTCCTGTTTGCCCAAAAACCGCACGTCATCTGTTAAACCAAGATCTTTAACGATGTCTTCCATAACCGGCCTTTCGGGTCCATCGCCTACCATTAGCAACTTGGCAGGCATTTGCTTTTTTACTTCTGCAAATACATGTACCACGTCCTGCACTCTTTTTACCTTTCTAAAGTTAGAGGCATGTACTAGTATTCGCTCATTATTAGGAGCAATTACACGTCTGAAAGCATCAATAGGTTTCTTACTAAACCTGTTTACATCTACAAAATTGTGAATCACTTCTATTTCTTTGGTGATAGCAAAAGACTTATAAGTTTCGTGACGCAGGTTGTCGCTAACGGCAGTTATGGCGTCACTTTCATTTATACTAAAAGTAACCACAGGAGCATAAGTTTTGTCTTTTCCTACCAGTGTAATATCGGTACCGTGAAGCGTAGTGATTACAGGAATTTTTTTACCAACTTTTGCTACGATCTGTTTTGCCATATAGGCAGCAGACGCATGTGGAATAGCATAATGCACGTGTAATAAATCAAGATTGTGATGCAGTATGACATCAACCATAGTGCTCGAAAGGGCCACTTCGTATGGCGGATAATCAAATAAGGGATAGGTCGGTACACGTACCTCGTGATAAAAAATGTTTGCACTAAAAACATTCAATCTTACAGGTTGCTGGTAGGTGATAAAATGCACAAAGTGTCCTTTATCGGCCAGCGCCTTTCCCAATTCTGTGGCCAGTACACCGCTTCCACCAAATGTTGGGTAGCAAACTATTCCTATACGCATGGTCGCAAAATTTTTTTAATGTTATCAGCGTCAGGATTTCTATTGTACATCGTTGTGTCACTCACTTGTACGGTAAAACAAAAATCCTCTTCATACATTTTGTATTTATAAAACCTCTTTTCAAAATGTAATTCGCAATCAAAAATGAAATCTAAATAATTACTTGCAGAGGCAACCTTACCTTAATAATTGCTATTGTTTGTTGCCTCACGAAGACTTCTAATCAGGCAAGCCCGGTTAAGTTGTACTAGTAATTAGCTCTTGAATATGCATTTAAACTCAATTACATGCAAGTAACAATAAATTCTGTTATTGGTTCATATTAACAACTTCGATCTCTCGTCAAATAACATTTAGTTATTTTGCCACTCAAAGTTTTATACATGAAAAAATTCTTATTAAACAGGCAAATATTTGCGGTTTTGTTTGCAATCTTCCTGCCTTTTATTGGCAATGCCCAGCATCTAGATTCGCTTTTTATCAGGCGAATTGCAGATGAAATGTTGTTAAATGGAAAGGCATTTGAAAACCTGCACTATTTGACAAAGCAGATAGGAGGTCGTCTGGCAGGTTCACCTCAAATGGTAAAAGCGGAGAAATGGGGTCTTTTAACCCTTAAACAATCAGGTGCAGATACAGCATATCTGCAGCAATGTCTGGTTCCACATTGGGTCAGGGGAGGAGCGGATAGGGCAAGTGTAATTAGTGTTGACAATAAAGTGCAGAAAAAGACTTTGGATGTTCTTGCTCTTGGTAATTCTATTGGTACAGGTAAAAAAGGTATAAAAGCCGAAGTTGTTGCAGTTTCCTCTTTTGATGATCTTGAAAAGCATAAAAGCGAAGTGAGAGGTAAAATTGTGTTCTATAATTACCCTTTTAATCCCACCTACATAGTGCCCGGACTCGCATACAGAGAGGCGGGTATATATCGGGCTAACGGAGCGAGCAGAGCTGCCAGGTACGGTGCAACAGGTGTTATCGTTCGGTCGATGAGTGAAGGAACCAACAATAATCCACACACAGGTGCTCTTAGATATAATGACTCTTTTCCTAACATTCCGGCGGTTGCAGTTGGTTTGCAAGACGCTGACTATTTATGGCAAACTTGTCAAAAGCATACTAAAGTGCAGGTTACCTTTGCTACTAACGGCCATTTTTTACCCGACACTATAGGTCATAATGTTATTGCAGAATTGAAGGGTTCTGATGGAAGTAACGATTTCATTACAGTGGGAGGTCACCTTGATAGCTGGGACATAAATGAGGGAGCGCACGACGATGGTACGGGCGTGGTACAAACAATAGAAGTGCTGAGAACTCTAAAAACATTGGGTTATAAACCTGCAAAAACAATTCGCTTTGTTTTATTTGCAAATGAGGAAAATGGAGCACGTGGCGGACTTATGTATGCGGAACAGGCGAAAGCTAACAACGAGAAGCATTTGCTTGCTATAGAAACGGATGAAGGTGGGTTTACACCACGAGGATTTTCCTTCACAATAAATGATGACAGATTAGAAAAAATGAAGCCCTGGATCAAACTTTTAATTCCATATGGAGTTTATGAGTTTAGCAAGGGCGGAGGGGGAACAGACATTAGCCCGTTGAATAAAACTATAAATTCACCGTTGGCAGGATTAGTACCTGACAATCAACGGTATTTTGATCTGCATCATGCGCGGAACGATGTATTTGAGGCAGTTAATAAAAGAGAACTTTTACTGGGAGCAATTAATATGGCGGCCTTAATTTATCTTGTTGATAAGTATGGCTTGCAGTAGAAACCCTAATTCTAAGAATTATTTTGGCATGATTAATTTATAATAACATTTATCAAAGTCTCTGTTATGCGTAAAGCTACTACGATCATTATTACGGTTATTGTTCTTACTCTTATAGGGTTCATTTACTGGCGATACTTTTTTGTATTTGCCGAAGGGACTAAAGCAGGAGTTTTAAATACATTTCAAAAAAAAGGGCTTTTATTTAAAACTTACGAGGGCCAGCTAATACAAAGTGGATTTAGAGGAACTCCCACGACTGCCATTCAAAGTAATCAATTTTCATTTAGCGTAACCGATGAGAAAGTGGCTCAGAAGCTAATGCAAAACAGCGGAAAAGATATGGAGTTGCATTATAAAAGATACATCGGAACGTTACCCTTTAGAGGCATGCAATTATTTGTAATCGATAGTATTTACAACATTTCAAATGCCTATAATCCAACCCCTCAACCTTGAGGCAACAACAAATTGAAGTCGTTAGGTTGCAATGGAGGAAAGGCTTTAAAAAGTATTTGATTAACTTGTTTCTCTATTCGACTTTGTCTCACCCTCGCTAAGCTTGAAGTAGAAAAATTGCAGGTTTTTTATGTATATCTGGTAACTGTTTTTTCCACTCTGCAACAGTTTTCGTTGTAATCGTTTCTGATTGCCCGGTTATATCTACGGCTATGCAAAGTTGTGTTTGTGGTTTACAGGTCTCTGCTATATTTTTTATTAAAAGATTATTGCGGTAGGGGGTCTCAATGAAAATTTGGGTACAGTTTTTTTTTGCTGATTCATTTTCCAGCTCTTTTAAAGCTGTTTTTCTTTCGTTATTGTCAATGGGCAAATATCCTGTGAATTGAAACCTTTGCCCATTCATTCCACTAGCCATTAGCGCCAACAAAATACTGCTCGGTCCTACTAAAGGTCTCACTATTGCGCCCGCATGTTGAGCTGCGTTTACTAATAACTGTCCCGGATCTGCAACACCCGGACAACCCGCTTCACTCATGATCCCAATATTATTTCCTTCTTTTAGTAGTTGTAAGAAGGTTTTTTGAACTTCTTCTTCAGCTTTATGAATGGTAAACCATTTGTATTGATCAATAACCATTTCCCGCCATAGCTGCTTTAAATGCCGTCTTGCTGTTCGTTCATTTTCTACAAAAAATACCTGGCATTGCTTTACCGCATCTACAACATATGAGGGAATAGTTTGAACAGCTTGATCACTCAAAAAGGTTGGAATAAGAAAAACAGCTCCGGACATGTAGGTGGTTTGAAAAATTTTAAAATTAGAACAACTATTCGTCAAAAACCATTTATTCCGGCCGATCAATCTGTACTCAATCATTAAAATGATACGGGTTAAGAATTAGTGGTAAATAAAGATATTTGAGATATTAATAGTCAACTTTGCAATAAAAAATTTTGATACAAGAACAGGAATTGAATAAAGAGGCAAACGATTGGAAAAAGCTGCCAGAATTTTTTTATCAAAGATCGGATGTGGTGTTTATTACAAAAGAGCTGATCGGTAAAATAATAGTAAGCGCTTTTGATAATCAACTCACAGCAGGAAGAGTGGTGGAAGCAGAGGCCTACAACGGCCCGACTGATAAAGCCTCGCATTCGTACAATAACCGTCGTACAAAGAGAACTGAAGTTATGTACTGTGATGGCGGTGTTGCTTATATTTATTTATGTTATGGTATTCACCAGATGTTTAATATTGTTACCAACGTAAAAGATATTCCCAACGCTATTTTGATCAGAGCGCTCGAACCTTTAGCAGGCATAGATACAATGCTGCGAAGAAGCAATAAAACATCGCATTCATTCGACCTAACTCGGGGCCCCGGTAATGTTGCTAAGGCGCTGGGATTGCACACCAGCCAAACAGGTATGAGCCTTCAAAGTGATGAGCTCTATATGGCGGATGATGGTTTTGAGTATCCGGAAGATGAAATAGTTGCAACGCCAAGAATCGGAGTAGACTATGCTGCAGAAGACGCTTTGTTGCCTTATCGCTTTATTGTAAAAGGCAATAAATATGTAAGTGGAAAGAAGAATTTTCCTCTAAAACATTAAGGTAAATGCTTGCAGCATAAAAGCTACAAACTGGAACGCTGAACTGGTACTCTGATAGTTTCTGTTTTTAGCTCTTGAGTGTTTATTAATAGTCATTACATTGTTTGTTTTTCACATAAAAAATCGGTTCATGTGAAATAGCTTTCCAGTCGATACCATTAAGTAATTTTGTAAGTAGAATGGTAAAGCATACAGATACATATCAACATAAAGGATTACGTAGGCACTTAGTGGACTTGTTGCGAAAAAAAGGAATTACAGATGAAAATGTGCTGTCTGCTATCAACAATATTCCCCGGCATTTTTTTCTCGATTCAGCTTTTGATAAGATAGCATACGAAGACCGCGCTTTCCCCATCGGAGAAGGACAGACAATTTCTCAACCTTACACAGTATCTTATCAAACGCAATTATTAGAAATAAAGCCAAACGATAAAGTATTGGAGATAGGCACAGGAAGTGTTTACCAGGCTTCTGTTTTAGCGGAAATTGGGGCGAAAGTTTTTACTATTGAGAGGCAGAAAAAATTGTACGAAAACAACAAGCATTTCATTTTCAAGAGCAAATATCCCAATATAAAGTTTTTTTATGGTGACGGTTTCCAGGGATTGCCCACTTATGCTCCTTTTGATAAAGTGATCATAACGGCAGCGGCACCTTACGTTCCCCCAAAGCTTGTTCAACAACTAAAAACAGGCGGAATGATGGTTATTCCTGTCGACCTGGGTCCGTTTCAGCAAATGCTGCGACTAACAAAATTGGAAGACGGAAGCTATAGTGAAGAAAGATTTGATAATTTCTCCTTTGTTCCTATGCTTGAGGGAAGAAGTGGGTAAAATTTCAGGTGAGTATTAATAGACCTTAGAAAACAGCAGCAACTTTTCTAAACTCCAATACTCCATCTTATCAGAGACAACAAAAAAGGTCGCTTGTTTCAAATAAGCGACCTTTTTTGTTAATAATAATCTTTTTATTGAGCTATCTGATCGTTTCCGCTATCAACTTCTCTTGTATTTTTCCTTTTCAGCAGGTTTACATCAAATTTACCAAAACGGTAAGAGAAATTAACTCTAAGAATTTGTGGATCTCTTCTCCGTTGTGAAGTTTGTACTAAGAATGGTGACTCTGAGTAAGTGCTATACAACTGGGTTCTAAAAACGTCGTTCATACTAAAAGATAAGGATGCGCTGTTTCCGCCTTTCCATGTCCAGTCTTTACGAATGGCAGCATCGAAACCATATCGAGGGTTGATGTAGCCCTGTGCAGTAGCAACAGGTCCTCCGCCAAAACCTCCGCCTCTCATCCCACCTCCACCGCCTTGTGGAAGAACTGTTCTTGCATAATAATCTCCTGATATCTGAAGTGAGAAAGTTTTAAGAAACTTGATGCTATTATTCATTTTCACAAACCAGCTCGTTCTTTTATTTGAGATTTCTGTCAGTTTTGGATCATTAACGTTGATTCTGGAATTAAAGAGGTTAAAATTAAGTGTCATATCCCACCACTTAGTAATAGGCATTCTATTGGTTAACTCAATACCATACGTGATGCTGTTGTTAGCATTTATAAAAGTATTGTACAATACACTATCGGTGCTGGCGTAGTGATGAGCAGTGTCAGGATTAATGTCTTGATACTGGTACCGGGTTATAAGATTGGTATTATACTTAAAATAACCGTTTGCCAAAAAGTTAGCACCTTTTTTATAATTGTTATTATAAGCTATTTCAAAAGAATTAGTGAATTCTGGCTTTAATCGTGGATTACCTACACTAACGTTGTAGGGATCAGAATAATCGATAAAGGGAATTAATTGAAAAAAGTTTGGCCTGTTAATCCTGCGGGAATAATTCAATTGCAGATCTTCTTTATCGGATAATTTATAAGTCACAAAAGCACTGGGGAAAAGGGATAAAGGAAAGTCTACATTAAAAGTTGATATAGAATCTCTGGCCAACACATCCTTGCCTATTGTAGAACCATTGTAAGTGGAACTTTCTGCTCTCAGTCCTAGTTGGTAACTCCATTTATCTACTTTTAAAGCATAATTTGCATAAGCAGCATATATCTTATCGGTGTACTTATATGTACTGCTCAAGCCTTTTGAAGAGACATATTGATTAATATTATTGTTGTAGAAAAACTGGTTGTTGGCATTTTCCTGGTTGCGGATTGAGGCACGGGCACCTAATTCTAACTTTTGATTTTCGCTTAATGCGTTTTCATAATCGGTTTGAATAATCAAGTTGTTGGTATTTCCGTCGCTTATCGACTTTTGCCTCACCGGTAAAGACTTAAACTGATAAGGAGGTAAGTAAGTCTGTGTATATATAAAACTATTGTTGTCGATTCTACTTTTATTGAAATTTACATCTGCTGTCCATTGGTGACCTGGTTTTGCAAAGTTGTGTTTATAGCTAAACTGAGTTCCCAAATTTCTAAAATTTACCTCACCGTTTTGTTCTACCATATTAAAAGTGGGTGATGGAATAAGAAGTGAGTCTACGTGCTGATTGTCCTTATTTTTAAAATTACCTCTGTTAAAGTTCCCTGATAAAGTAACCGTATTTCTATTATCAATAAGGTAATCAAAACCACCACGCAAAAATGCAAAATATCCATTATTTATAGGGCGTGTATTTTGCACAACTCTGCTTACAGCAACACCTTTATTAAGGTTTGTACGATCGGTTAAGCCGGAGGAAAGAGATTTTCTTTGATTATAAACTCCACTGACAAAAAAGTTTATTTTGTTTTGTCTTAAATTAAGATCCCCTCCAATATTTATTTTTCCTCTTGAGTCTATTCCCGTACGCATGCCTCCATTGTAACCGGTTTTTTTGTTTTTCTTCAGTACGATATTTAAAATGCCCGCATTACCTCCCGAAGCATCGAATTTTGCAGAGGGGTTAGTAATCAGTTCGACCCTGTCTATAATGTCTGCAGGAATTTGGTCAAGGGTCATTGTGGTAGGGCGTCCATCTACAAATAATTGAGGGGCTGCATTTCTCAGGGTTACGTTTCCGTCTATATCGACGCTTAAAGAAGGAATGCTTTTCATAACCTCTGTTGCCATCTGCCCCTGGCTTGTAAGATTTTTATCGACATTAAAAATTTTACGGTCAACTCCCATTTCGAACATCTGTTTTGTAGCTGTCACGGTCACATTTCCAAGGTTAGCCACATCCTGTTCAAGTTTAATATTTCCGAGGTCTTTGTCTATCATATTCATTATCTGCTCTCTTCCTGCACCGCTTTGAGCGCCTCCTCCCTGCGACATTTTGATGCCAAAAGAAACTTTTTGCTCATTGGTTTTATAGCCGATGGCAGAAATTTTAAGGGTAAAGTTTCCCATTGCCGGTACATTTTCGAGACTGAAGTCGCCATTAGGCTCCGTAAAGGAGGCTTTCAGAGTTGCAGGGGCCATTTTCTGGGTTGCGGTATCCATACGATTAGTCAGTAGCTGAAGAGAGACGCCCTCTATACCTTTGTTTGTCTTGCTATCTACAATTTTGCCATAAAAGTGGCCATTCAGGTTCTGACCTCTGCCAGCTACTCCTGCTCCGCCTTGTCTTCCACCTGGCATTTGTGCAAGTATCCCCGTTGAAATTAAAATTGAAAAAATGAATAATATTCTTCTCATATTGATTCTTTGTCTGCGCGAAGGTCGGCCTGCTTTGAGGAACAAAGGAGTTTAAAAGGTATAAGCGCTAAAATAATCGGAGAAAGGGGCTAGTAAATAAATCTTTACTATCTGTAGAATTAGCTTGACACAACTGTTAAAAAAACTTGTAGCAATCCAATGATAAACCCTAAAACTGCGCCAAAAATTTCGACAAATCTAAACTCTGTAGACATGATTTGGTTCAATATGTCTTCCAGTTTGTTCGATGAGAATTGTCCTACTTTATCTGCAACAATTTTCTCCAAATCAAGTTCATTCTGCAACGAAATCATATATTGCTTCATTAAAACAGGAAATATCTCTTCCAGCTCTTTAATAAAAACGCCTTTTACCTGTGCAATGGTTTTATCTCCGATTAGCATGCCCAACATTGGTATCTCAGCAGTTAGTTTTTCTCTCAAAAAAGTATCGATGTGAGTTTCGAGTAAAGGCAACACTTTAGCAACGTTCTTAGGATCAGAGACTTTTTGTTCTATCTCGGCAAACGAAAGCAATTCTGCTCCAACCAGTTTTCCTAGCTTTAAAGCAAATTGTTGCTGTCTCTTAGGAAAGATTCCCTGGAAAGTGATACCTAATATTTTTTTTGGCTCCCG
>JBBPZJ010000486.1:0-4784 GCA_038199395.1 Chitinophagales bacterium | reverse complement strand
ATGGGATTGCCGCAGGAAAATTTGGAGGATTATGCTGAAGGCTCACCTATTTCTCATGCAAAAAATCTGCGTGGTAATTTGCTGGTCATTCATGGCACCGGCGATGACAATGTACATTACCAGGGAACAGAGATGCTTATAAATGAGCTGGTGAAATATGGCAAGCAGTTTCAACTAATGGCTTACCCTAACCGTACCCATTCTATATCCGAAGGTGAAGGAACAAGGTCTCACCTGTCAGCATTGTTCACTACTTATCTAAAACAGCATTGCCCCGGCGGAGGAAGGTAAACAGATGGTGCTACGGTTAACTCCGTCTTTTTGTTTGAAAATTCTATGCCGTATTTGCTACGTTATAAGATGTAAAAAATGTGGGACAATCATGCCCGCATTTTTTCCCTTTTTTCGTTCCGTACTTACAAATAATTAAAATTAGTTTCCGGAGTAAGTGTTAGCAAAGTTTGATACATCAGCTCAATAGTATTCTCAATATCACTTCTGTGCAACATTTCGACAGTTGTATGCATATAACGTAGCGGAATTGATATAAGCACCGACGGGCAGCCGTCATTTGCGTATGCAAAGCTATCTGTATCAGTCCCGGTGCTACGACTGATCGCCCTTAATTGTATAGGTATGCCCGATTTTTTAGCAACGTCCTGTACCAGCGATAAAAACTTATTATGAACCGCCGGGCCATAGGCAAGTGAGGGGCCTTTACCGCAAGAACAGTCTCCCTCTATCATCTTATTTATCATGGGGGTGGTAGTGTCATGTGTAACGTCAGTAATGATAGCAGCGTTTGGTTTTATACGGCGGGCAATCATTTCGGCACCCCTCAGACCAACTTCTTCCTGCACCGCATTTACTACATAAAGTGAGTAAGGAAGTTGAATAGTATTTTCCTTTAACAGTCGTGCTACTTCTGCAATCATAAATCCCCCTACTCTGTTATCCATTGCACGGCAGATATAATGATCGTAAGAAAGTTCTTCGAAACCTTCATCATACGTTACTACTGCACCTATGTGAATGCCCAGGTCCTCAACTTCCTTTTTATTTCTTGCTCCGCAATCCAGCCAAAGGCTCTCAACTTTTGGCAGCGGCTCTTTTTGCTCAGGATTAGACAGGCGTGTATGAATAGCCGGCCAGCCAAATACGGCTTTTACCGGTCCGTTTTTTCCATGTATGATAACCCTTTTGCTAGGTGCAATCTGGTGATCAACGCCTCCATTTCTTTTTAAGTAAATTAATCCGGCATCAGTAATGTAGTTTACAAACCAGCTTATTTCATCTGCATGGGCTTCAATCACAACTCTAAACGGTTGATTTGGATTAATAATGCCAACCGCCGTTCCGTAAGGATCTACAAATTTTTCATCGATATATGGTTCCAGATATTTGAGCCAGATTTTTTGTCCTCCATATTCAAATCCTACGGGAGAAGGGTTATTTAAATATTCACGTAAAAATGAGTGAGATGCTTCATTCAATATGGATTCTTTCTTCTTTTCTTTTTTTGACTTCGACATTATTACTTTTTTATTAATAAAATACTTGTTATTCCACAAAACGCTTTTAAAAATACCAGGCCATCAACCGCTACAAGGTAATATAAGACACTTCTGCCGTTCTTGTATTTTAGCAGTATAAAAACTAAAAAAACGTACGGAATAAGTTGAATTAAAACTTGAAGAATGGTAAAAGTATGGTAGGCCTGGAAAAGAAAAAATACGACCAGGTTCAAAATTATCAGGGGAGAAATTATGTAGCGAAAAGTATTTCTTACGCCGAATACTACAGGATAAGTTTTTAAGTGATGATAAGAATCTGTCCGATAATCTTTCATATCGAAAACGATGGCGTTAATAGAGAAGAAAAGAAAATTTTGCAGACAAAGCAATACCAGAGAAGTAACCGGAGCACTTACCACCTGATTTCGCTGAACCTGCCATATGATTACAGGATAAATAGTTACCCAACCTGCCCATGTCAACCCTACAATGAAAGGTTTTATCCAACCTACCTGCCTTATTTTAATTAAACGGAAAGCGCGGGGAGTAAAAGTGTACCAGGCGGCAGCCAGGGGAAATGCTGTTATGAGTAAGATCTGTGCCGGTGACAACATAACCAGCCTCGACAGATTTACCGTTATCAATAAAATAAAAAACACAGCGATTAAGACAACTGCTATTGTAAGAAAAACTTTTATGGTGCTCAGATTGTGGGAGTACCATACAGTACGTTCGTTAAAATTTTTTGTCCTAACACTTTTTATGTAAATTCTGGTGTAATAGATAACTGTACAAAGGAAAATGAGTAGATAAAAAGGAAAAACATTTAACGAAAGGTGATTGATCAGATTTGTCTCAATACAAAGAGCTACGGCACAAACCCCTAAAAAGATATTACTGTAAAAAAAAGACCTTATAAATTTATTCAACAGTAACTGTTTATTTTATTGCTGCAGTATTACTACCTGGCTACTCGGTACTGTGTCACTTACATTTTTGGCTTTATCTTGTATCCAGAACCTATAGATAGCAGTATCATTTCTGTTTCGGCACTTAGGCTCTATAATAGCCGGGCAGCCCAGATTTATTCCGTAACTATAACAAACCTGTATATCTCCTTTTAAATTTTTTACCGCAGAAAATGGAGGCATTGGATAACGGGCAGTTCCTCCTCCGGCAGCGCAATTTTTAACAACTTCCTGCACCCAAATTGTATCCTGCAAGTCTCCTTCAGCATCGGTCACCTCAAGCGTAAAAGTAATAGATTGATTCCTGCTTAATACATTTGTATTTACACTTTTAAACTTCAACTGTGGTTTACTTGTAAAGTTATCTTTTGAGCAGCCGACTAAAAAACCAAATGCGATAATCGTAAGCAATATCTTTGTACTCATGTATTTCATTTACTTCTCAAATTTAGTTAAAACCATTCATGCTTAAGCAGTAGTGCAAGACATTGTTAACAATATTTTTTCTGTAACGCCGACTACATTTAAAGAGCATGCTATAAAAAATTTCAACTTCCAATATGCTCAAAACAACGTTTATCGAAACTGGGTCGATGCTTTAAGTGTAGACGTCGATGCTGTTACCGAAGTCTCTCATATTCCTTTCTTACCGGTTTCTTTTTTCAAAACGCAGCAGGTTGTTACCGGAGATTTCGCTCCACAAGTTATATTTGAAAGCAGTGGAACTACCGGCACGATTAACAGCAAGCATTTTGTAAAAGACATCAATTTATATACGCACAGTTTTAAAGAAGGTTTTAAACGATTTTACAATTCACCTGATGAATGGAGCATCATAGGCCTGCTTCCATCGTACCTTGAAAGAAAAGGATCGTCGCTGATTATGATGGTTGATGAGTTAATAAAACTTTCTAAACATCCGAAAAGTGGCTTTTACTTGAATGAATTTGAAAAATTGCATGAGGTTTTAAAGGAACTGGAAGCAAAAAAGCAAAAAACATTGTTGATTGGAGTAACGTTCGCTTTACTTGATTTTGCCGAACAGTTTCCGTTGGAACTAAAGTATACAACAGTTATGGAGACCGGTGGAATGAAAGGCAGAAGAAGGGAAATGGTAAGGGAAGAAATTCATTCAATTTTGCAAAATCAACTAAAAATCGCTGCCGTTCATTCTGAATATGGTATGACCGAACTTTTATCTCAGGGCTATTCGTACGGAAAAGGAATTTTTAACACCGTTCCGTGGGTGCGAGTTCTGGTAAGAGACGAAGACGATCCGTTGTTAATAAGAGATAAGGGAAGAGGGTTGATCAACGTGATAGACCTTGCCAATATTTATAGTTGCAGCTTTATTGCGACAGACGACGCAGGAAAAATCTTTGACGATGGAAGCTTCGAAGTTTTGGGCAGAAGAGACACCAGTGACATTAGAGGATGTAGCCTGATGTTTATGTAAAACATCTTGAATAAATTGTGTTCCCGGCATTTGTACTCCGGTTAATCATTCTTGCGACGCAATACGTTCGTCACCATATCTACCTTCGTCAGAAACACTGTTCTCCGGAACAGTTAGAAACTCCGAAAATTTTACTTTTTCAAAACCTGATGCGGCAGTGTATCACTGTAAAGTGGTGTGAAGAAGTAGCATAAAATAGCAGAAAGCACAAGAAATAAGCGCTTTTAAAAAGCTTGAATAGTAACACAAATGCCGGAAACATAAAAATTTTCTAAATGCGGCGGCGCTCTTAATTTTAGAGGCATATTCAACCAGTTTTATTATGGCTTTACCCGACCCGCAAACAGTTTTACAAAGAGTTTTTGGCTACGATTCCTTCCGGCATAACCAACAGGAAATTGTTGAGCACGTGCTCTCGGGACAGGATGCTGTAGTGTTGATGCCAACAGGCGGAGGTAAGAGTCTGTGTTACCAGGTACCGGCTTTATGTTTACCGGGAGTGACTATTGTAGTAAGTCCGTTAATTGCGCTGATGAAAGATCAGGTAGATGCCTTGTTAGTAAATGGCATTAAGGCAGCGTTTTTAAACAGTACCCAAAGCAATGCAGAACAATCTCTTATTTTTCAACAGTTGAAAACAAACCAGCTAAGATTGTTATACCTGGCTCCCGAGAGGTTGATGGGAAATGAGACACAGTTTATGAATTTTCTACAGCAAATTAACGTATCTCTTTTTGCCGTAGACGAGGCACACTGTATTTCTCAATGGGGTCACGATTTCAGGCCCGAATACCTGGTGTTGGGACAACTTAAACAGAGGTTTCCTTCTATTCCGGTCATTGCATT
>JBBPZJ010000485.1:0-3823 GCA_038199395.1 Chitinophagales bacterium | reverse complement strand
TGTTGCGGGAAGTGGTTGCGCCTGTGCATGATCTGCATTTTATCTAAAACAGCTTCTACACGTTGTTTTCTTTCCGGCGCTTTTATGCCCAGATAGATTAGAGGAAGTTCAACGTTTTCAAAGACTGTTAATTCATCTATGAGGTTAAAGCTTTGGAAAACAAAACCGATATTACGTTTGCGCAATT
Organism: Chitinophagales bacterium; assembly: GCA_038199395.1. GTDB lineage: Bacteria > Bacteroidota > Bacteroidia > Chitinophagales > Chitinophagaceae > Segetibacter. Next base: position 3,636 of record JBBPZJ010000485.1, on the reverse strand, counting down.
CTGCACGCTTACGCTCATTAAATTTTGCTACTTCAATTCCGTTGAAAAGAAAGCTTCCATCATCGGGATCATCTAATAAACCGAGGATGTTTAACAGGGTAGATTTTCCGCAGCCTGACGGACCCATTACAGCAATGAATTCTCCTTCTTTTACTTCGAATGTTAGTTTATTAAGAGCTACCGTTTCAACATTTTCTGTTCGGTAAACTTTTTCAAGCTCCTTAATCCTAATCATATTTTTCGTGATTTAAGTTGTATGAGTTTTGGTTAAAATAATTGATCAATTAAATTTAAACGAAAGTATATCCAGCGGATGTATTTCGCCTAATTCTATCGGCAGCGGCTGAATCTCGTAATTTGCTGAAACATACATTTTACTGATGGCTGGCACTTTTACCAGGTTAATACGATTATTTGGGGTAGCCGAAATAAAACCGGTCAGTAAAACGGCAAGAAACAAATGGGTAAACAGCTTTTTCATAATCTTGTAGTTGGTATCCTCCCTGGTAGGGTAAATTCTTTTTAGTTTTGGTGTTTTCTCAGGTCGTTTATTGCGGGCTGCTTTGTTTTAAAACAAGTTCCTGCATGTTTCCATAGTTCTCGTAACTTGATGTTACTACTTTATCTCCGGGCTTTAATCCTTGTAACACTTCATAATAATCCGGGTTTTGCCTTCCTAACTGTACGTCAACTTTGTAAGCCACATTGCCGTTTTCAGAAACTTTAAAAATCCAGTTACCGCCTGTTTGTTGAAAGAACCCGCCTTTAGCAAGAAGTATTGCTTGTGTTTCGTCTCCCAGCGCCAGTCTTATTTGCAATGTCTGACCACGTCGAATTCCCGGTGGCACTGCTTCGGTAAATTCCATGTCAACCTGAAAACGACCTCCCGTAACCTGCGTGTAAACTTTTTTTATTTTGAGTTTATAGGTTTTATCCGATAAAGTAAAGTCTCCCATTAAACCAGGAAATATTCTGGATATATAATGCTCGTCTATATCTGCTCTTACTTTAAATCCGCTGGTAACGTCAAGCTGACCAAGCCGTTCACCTTTATTTTTGCTCTGGCCAATTTCTGCGTCAAGTGATGTTAGCTGACCGTCTACCGGCGCACGTACAATAAGGTCACCTACTTTCTTACGCATTACATTTAAAGCGTTTTGTGATCCTTCGTACGATTGCCTTGCCTGGGTCAACTGCTGCAAATTCGATGAAGAGTCTTGCTTAAGAATTTGTTTGGTCAGATTTTTCTTTTGTGCGTAGTAGTTATAGTTGTTTTCTGCCTGCTTAAATTCCTGCAAGCCGATTGCTTTTTGTTCGTACAGGTGTTTGTCGAGGTTGTAAATACGTTCAGCTTCCTTCAACTGACTTTCTACATCGGTCATCTGGTTTAGCTTGTTTACCGTGTTTTGCTGTGCTGCGTTACGTGAAATCTGCATTTGAGTAAGCAGGTTGTAAACATTGGTTTGTTGGGTAACCAAACCAAGTTGAAGATCTGTATTAGACAAGCGTAAAATTGGCTGACCTTTTTTCATTTCTGTACCGTCATCTACATATTTTTCTTCTACCCGACCACCTTCCATCGCATCAAGATAAATGGTTGTTACTGGTAATACAATTCCGTTTACGGGTATAAACTCCTGGAATGAACCTTTTTTAATTTCAGATATTGTAATTCTCTCGGTGTCTACATTTAACCGGCTTTTTCCTGACGTGAAATATAAACTTGCTGCAATCAATCCTATGACTGCAGCAATGCCTGCAATCGTTAGTATCCTTTTACTGTTCCATCTTTTTTTCTGAATAACTCTGTCCACTGTGTCAATTATTTTTTAGTTAGTTACTATTCTTATTGTAGGGCCAAAATTTATTCTTTACCCGGCTACCGTTGTGTCACTCACTTGTACTGAATTTCTTTACGCACCTTTCATGTTAGCGCCGCTTACCATTTGCCTCTACAACAACTCCTGTTGGTAATACCTCTGCAATAGCGTGCCGTTTCCATAACTTACTGGTATTCATCTTGTTTTAAATCTTTTATCCAACATCCTATGTTCGCTTGTGTTACAATAAGTGTTCGCTTTTGATACACCCTTCCAGACTTTATTTTAGGCAGTAATTTAGTTATCACGGTTTTAAATGTGTGGTATGTTAATAGTAACCCCTAAAGCAATTGCAGCAGAAAGATCCGACCCGGCAAACCAAAGTAGGAAAGGGAATTTAAAGTAGCACTAACTACTCAATTATCAGTCATGTCGTTTACGTAAGTATTATGAACTTCCATGCAAAGACGCAAAGAAAATGAAAAGGTTATTATATAAAATTTAAGTGAAATCATTTCATTTTATGGTAAACTTGCAGTCAATAAACCAAAGCAATTATAAAAGACATGCTGCTAAAAAATGCTTCTGTATTAATTGTTGACGATGACCCTGATGTATTGACTGCTGTAAGGTTAATGCTTAAGACACAGGTAAAGGAAGTGCTCACAGAAAAAAACCCTGAAAATCTACGAGCTATACTTGCTAAGCAATCTTTTGATCTTATTATGCTTGACATGAATTTTACCAGTTCTATCAATACAGGCAACGAAGGTTTGTTTTGGCTAAAAAAAGTGAAGGAATTTAAATCTGATGCGCAGATAATTATGATCACAGCATATGGTGATATTGATCTTGCCATTCGTTGCTTAAAAGAGGGAGCTGCAGATTTTGTTGTAAAACCGTGGCACAATGAAAAGCTAACAACCACTATAAAGGAAGCTTTAAATAAAAAGGCTAACGGAAAATCAAATTCTTCTCTGGTAGATGATGGTATTATAAATAGAGAACTGCTGGGCGAGTCTCCGGTAATGCAGGACATTTTTTATAAGATTCAGAAGATAGCACCCACTGATGCAAATATTTTAATTTTAGGAGAGAATGGTACCGGAAAAGACCTGATCGCAAAAGCTATACACCAACAATCATTAAGAGCAAATAAGCCATACGTGAAAGTAGATGTTGGCGCATTAACTGATTCGTTATTCGAAAGTGAGCTTTTTGGCCATAAAAAAGGTGCATTTACTGATGCGAGGGAAGACAGGGCAGGCCGCTTTGAAGCAGCGAATGGAGGCACTCTTTTTCTCGATGAGATTGGCAACATTTCGTTGCATCAGCAGGCAAGGCTTTTAAGTGTTTTGCAAAACCGGCAGGTAATGCGATTGGGTGATAACAATGCTATACCAATAGACATTCGTTTAGTTTGCGCTACCAACGTGCCCTTGCAGGAACTTGCAAATGAAAGCCGGTTTAGAAAAGATTTAATATACAGGATCAACACAGTTGAGATAATGGTACCTCCCTTAAGAAAGCGAGGAAACGATATTATTCTTTTAGCCAATCATTTCAGCCAGTTCTATTGTTCTAAATATTTGAAGCCGTGTGTTGAGTTAGATAACAGCGCTATGGATAAAATGCTTCACTATAATTATCCGGGTAATGTTCGTGAGCTGCAATACACAATAGAAAGAGCAGTTATTATGGCCGAGGATGAAGTGCTATCTGCAAATGACATTATTTTTTCACCTATCGAATCAAACAGGCCTGCCGATGATGAGCCCGATGAGTTGAATTTAAGTTCGGTAGAGAAGAATACCAT
>JBBPZJ010000484.1:0-11250 GCA_038199395.1 Chitinophagales bacterium | reverse complement strand
TCACGAGCAGCTATATAAATGGCGGCAGGTGATAGTTAAAGAAGGTTATGCTGCCAACACAAAAGCATTAGGTATGAAAGCAATGGCTTTTACTTTATCTTCTCCGGGCACATTTACAAATGCAGGAAAAGCAGGGAGGTGGTTTTTACACAACATACCTTTTGTGGTAAATAACAAGTTTAATCCGTGGTATAAACAGCGTGAAATGCCTGAAGGGCAAAAGGAGTCTTTTAGTGAGTGGTATAAGAAGAATGAACCTAAAAAGTAAAGTAAGACTCTATAGATATTGTTATATTTAAAAATTGCTACGTTCGTGGTTTTAGAAGCAATTATTTTTTTATTAGTGATGATTCTGAATGAGTGCTGTTATCACCATTAAGCAAGTGCTGACTGCAGCAATCCCAACTCTTTACCCACCTTTGTGAATGCTTCGATTGCCTTATCAAGATGGTGTTGCTCATGAGCAGCACTTAGTTGAACACGAATGCGGGCGAGACCTTTTGCTACAACCGGATAGAAGAAACCGATAACATAAACGCCCTCTTCCAATAGCAGCCTCGCAAACTCCTGCGCAACCGCTGCCTCATATAGCATAATAGGCACTATAGGATGGTCTCCCGGCTTTATATTAAATCCGGCTTCTGTCATTTTTCGGCGAAAGTATTTGGTGTTCGCTTCCAGTTTGTCCCTCAGTTGAGTTGTTTCTGTAAGCATATCTAACACTGCTATAGACGCCCCAACAATTGCGGGAGCAACTGTATTGCTAAACAAATACGGCCGGCTTCTCTGGCGAAGCATTTCCATAATTTCCTTTCTTCCACTGGTAAAGCCACCACTTGCGCCTCCAAGAGCCTTACCTAAAGTTCCGGTGATGATATCAATTCGACCCATCACTCCTCTATATTCGTGAGTGCCTCTTCCCGTCTTACCGAGAAAGCCGCTGCTATGGCTTTCATCTATCATTACAATTGCGTCATACTGATCCGCCAGATCGCAAATCTTATCTAACTGTGCAATAGTTCCATCCATGCTAAATGAGCCATCGGTTACAATAACACGACTGCGTAAATCCTGGGTTGCTTTTAGTTTGTCCTCAAGGTCTTTCATGCTATTGTGCTCGTAACGGTAACGCTGTGCCTTAGACAGTCTTACCCCGTCTATAATGGATGCATGGTTTAACGCGTCACTTATGATTGCATCCTGTTCATTAAACAAGGGCTCAAATACGCCTCCGTTTGCATCAAAAGCAGCGACGTATAATATAGTATCTTCTGTACCTAAAAAGTCGGCTAATCTTTTTTCAAGTTTTTTATGTATATCCTGTGTACCGCAAATAAAACGAACACTACTCATGCCATAACCGTGAGAGTTAATGGCTTTATGCGCCGCTTCAATAACCTTTGGATGCGAGGACAAGCCCAGGTAATTATTGGCGCAAAAATTTAATACGGTTTTTCCGTTTACTGTAATTTCGGGTCCTTGCTCGCTGGTAATTACTCGTTCTTTCTTAAATAATCCTGCAGTTTCTATTTCCGTCAGTTCCTGCTTTACTCTGTTTACAAAATTTTCATTCATACCGTTTATTTAACAGCAACAAAGGTACAATTATGACCACAGATACGACGGATGTAGTAATGTAAGAGGTTAGCCTTTGTGAATTAACAGCGACATTTTCCCCTGATACTTGTAAGAAGAAAACCTGTTAATTATTTGTAAAACAAGAAAATTAAAGATTAGACAAATGTCAATGTAACTATTTACGAGTATATTCGTAGTACACACAGTTTAAAGATGCTGTTATGAAACACAAAGCCAATCTTCGCCATATACTGATCGTTCTAACGCTGCTTTCCGCGTTTTCAATTATTGAAAAAATAAGGGTAATAAATAAAATAGCACCTGAAAAAGCTCATAAAAACGCAAGCAGAGAGTCGGGAAACTTTAATATTAGTAACACAGATTTCATTTTTTTTGAATCATTAAGTAAATTCCTCTTTATTTCTTTAGAAAAATAGTCATTCAGTTTTTACTTAACACTCGCTTGCGCTTGTAATTAATTATCACGTTATCTAAAGCGACTCCCCTCTTATCATTTTTATCTTCATTTATTTCAATTCTAAAAATATCGTTGCTCATTTCCTATATCTTTCGCCGTTTATACTTGCAACAAGACTCAAATTCAAATCAACTATTTTTTTAAAAAAAATTGTAACTTTTTTTTTGTCTCAACGTATCATAAAACAAACAACCGGAACATTACTGCTTTTTATGACGGAAAAAGAATATAATGAATGTGTGAATTTACATGCTGACAACGTGTATCGATTTATAATTAAAAATCTTCGGCATGAAGAGGACGCTCGTGATATTGTACAGAGTGCATTTGAAAAAATGTGGCGAAACCGGGACACAGTAGAGAACGATAAAAGTAAATCGTACCTGTTTACTGTAGCCTATAACCAAATGATAGATCACATAAGAAAATCAAAACGGGTAAGCCTCACTGAAGATTTTGGAGAAACAAGCAGGGGATCTAATTATCAGCCTGCCGTTAATGTGCAACAGACGTTGCGTGAAGCGCTTAATAGATTGAATGAAACGCAAAGAAGCCTGGTGATGCTAAAAGATTATGAAGGTTATAATTATGAAGAGATAGGCAAGATAACAGGACTAAGTGAAAGCCAGGTAAAAGTTTATCTGCACAGGGCTAGGATCACCTTGAGAAACTATTTGGTTAGCAGGGAGAACGTGATGTAGAAGACGACAACACAAGAAACTGATGTTGGCTGATGATGTGAAAAATACAATTAGCAAATGCCAAAAGCTTGTTGCATAAGGCAACAGCATGAGGCTTTAAAAAAAATAATCTTTGATTATAAACAGACATAACTACGAAGAATTTTTTCTGCTTTATGTAGACAATGAACTGTCTTTAGAAAACAGAGTAGCAGTGGAGCAGTTTTTACAGCAGAATGAAGATTTAAATGAAGAGTTAGAGATGCTGCGGCAAACGACTCTACCTGCAGAAGAAGTAGAGTTTGAAGCCAAAGAGCTTTTATACAAAGAGGCAGAAGGAATTTCTTTGAATAACTATGAAGAATATTTCCTGCTTTCGTTAGATAAAGAATTGAATCAGCAGCAAAATAAAGAAGTACAAAAATTTGTTTTCAAACATCCGAAACTTCAAAACGAATTTATGTTACTTGCTCAAGCAAGGCTGGAGCCGGATAACATAACTTTTTCTGGAAAAGAAAAATTGTTCAGGGGAAGAAAGAAAGAAGAAAAACCTGTCATATTTCTACGTTGGACGAGAGTAAGCGCAGCGGCTGCTATTATCGGACTTATAACCGCAACTTGGTTTTTTACTCATAACAACAGTAACTCGCCTGCCCTTAGCCAAACGGAGATTAAGAATAACATTTCAGATCCCGTAAAGGAATTAAAGACACCCGCACCGCCCGACAAAATTGTTATTGATAAAAACAGTGCCTCGAAACAAAAAAAGGATTTCGTAAGGTCACAGAAAATATCGCCTAAAAAAATTGTTCTGGTAAAAGCAGCAGAACAAAAAAATAAAGAAGATCTTTTAGCTGGAAGGAGCAGAGAAAGCAAAGCTGAAAACTTAATAGATGAACCAGGCACACCATTAAAAGTTACCGAAGATCCGCAGAGAAGAAAAGAGTTTAAAGAAGCTATCGCATTAGCGAAAATTGACGATAACACCAGGTTGAGTACGATAAAAGTTGAGCCAAAACAGCCCTCTTTTGCTAATAACACTAATCAAAATACTTCTGTTGCTTCTCATGCAGTTTACAAGGAATTAGACACGCGGGAGAACGATGAAGAAAACACTTTTTACATTGGATCCGCAGAAATAAACAAGAATAAGCTGAAAGGATTATTTAAAAAAGCCGCAAGTTTATTCGACCGAAAAAACGATGACAACGATGGAGAAAGAACGCTTAAAATAGCTGTCTTCGAAATAAAGAGTAAATAGACCTACACTAGACAAACAAATTTAAAAATGAAAAAGATTTACATGGCAGTGGCAGCCTTACTGGTTGCAGGAACAGGTTTTGCTCAAACAGAAAGTACCCGGCCGACTACCGACACTGCCAGTAGCAGGGTAGACACCATTAGAGCAGGTAATTTTATTATCATCAAAAAAAGAAGAGACAACGGAGAAAATAGATCTGCAACCAATGTTTCTGTTGAGCGCAAACCTTACACACCTTCAAAAATCAGTACTAACTGGTGGATCTTCGATCTCGGTTTTGCTAACGTAAATGATAAAACAAACTACGCCGGTACGGAAGCGCAAGGTTTTCTAAGATCAATCGGCCGGGGTGGAAAGCCTGGAAAAGATGATTTAAAACTTAGAGCAAGCAAAAGTTCAAACGTAAATATTTGGGTAGTAATGCAACGCCTAAGTCTTGCAAAAGGGTATGTTAACTTAAAGTACGGCGTCGGTTTAGAAATGTTTAATTTCAGGTATGAAAATAGTATTCGATATAACAGCGCCGCAAACTACATTTATAAAGACAGTATAAACTTCTCAAAAAACAAGTTGTATGCCGGGTATGCTACCGTTCCTTTTATGGTAAATATTAATACCAGTCCCGGACGTAAAAAAGGATTAAGTCTGAGTGCAGGCATTAGTGTCGGCTACCTGGTAGGAAGCCACACAAAAGAAATAAGCTCAGAAAGAGGCAAAGAAAAAACAAAAGGTGATTTAGGACTTGAAAAATTTCGGCTTGCTTATATAGGAGAGCTTGGTATAGGGCCTGTAAGACTTTTTGGAAGTTATAGTTTAACAAAATTGCACGAGAACGGGCTTGAACAATATCCTTACAGCCTCGGTATAAGATTTAGTAATTGGTAATTGTAAACCTTGTAAATATCGGCTTATACATTTGTAATTATCTTTCGTTAAAATCCTCTTTAGTTAAAGGGGATTTTTTGTTAATTGTCGAACGCATTTCTGCTAAGTTTTAAACTTTTGTGAAAGGGTTGAATACTTATAATCTTTATTCTTATTTTTCCGTCAGAAAAGTAATAAGCAGCATAACAATAAATGAAACGCATCCCCCTTATCATTGTTTTAAGTCTGATTTTTTTTGCCAATACTTCGTTTTACAGAGCTTTTAATAGTAAAAGCGCACTATATATTGTTATTGATAAAAGTGACTATGAATTAAATGTTTATGACGCAGAAGGTTGGCTGATAACTTTTCCTATCGTGCTGGGAAGTAAAGACCAGGGAGATAAGCTGGTGCAAGGTGATAGAAAAACACCGGAGGGAACGTTCACAATCGTCAGCAAAAAAGTTCATAACAAGTGGAGTAGGTATATGGGTCTCGATTTTCCTACTCCGGCAGATATTGCTAAATTTAATTTGCGGAAACAACAAGGATTAATATCTCCCTATGCAAAACAAGGTGGAGATATCGGAATACATGGAACCTGGCCGCATGAAGATTATGCAATTGACCAATACCAGAACTGGACCGAGGGATGCATAAGTATGAAAAACGAACACATAAGGCAATTGTATTCGATGGTTCCAGTAGGAACAAAAGTTACTATAAGAAAATAAGCTGACCAGAAGCTCACCGTTAAAAATTACGCAGCGAATACAAAGTTTGAGTAAGATGTAGTAAGGCTAGGCTAAAATTACTTACCGTTCAAAAAAGTCTTAACACTAGTATTCCATTTTTCCGGCTCATTGCTTGCAAGGCTTTGATGTCCGCTGTTGTTATATACGACCAGTTGTTTTTGGTGGGATGAAAGATTGTGAAATATTTCTTTTGTCTCGTCTTCAGTTACTCTTATATCATTTTTGCCCCATTGCAGCAGCACCGGCACATGAATATTTTTGGCATATTCTGATGGGTTATGACTAAAGGTCCAGAAACGCTGCTCAACCGCTCCCCAAAAGGTAAGCAGCGTAGTTAAAGGTTGTAATGGCAGATGCATTATTCTTAGTTTACCCTTTACGGCATCTGTTAACGATGCAAAAGGCATTTCTAAAATCACTTTTGACGGATGAATGTCTTTGTAATCTGTCATCGCTTTGGTAATAGTCGCTGCACCTAATGAAATGCCCCAAAGAACAATATTCTTTTCTTTTTTTGCCGCAACGTAATCATAAGCTGCTTTTACGTCAGCACTTTCGTTATAGCCGATTGTACAGATGTTTCCCTGGCTTCTTCCATGTGCCCTGAAATCAATCATACAAACGTTGTAGCCCAGGTTATAAAAGTCATTGGCTTCTGTAACAATGCTGCCCCTGCTTCCCCCATGTCCATGAAATAGAAGAATAGTGCCTTTAGAGTTACTTTTGGGTATATACCAACCTTGTAATTCTACACTATCTGTTGTCTTAGTATAGAAATTTTCAAAAGGATGTGCGGGATAATTTGAAGGCGGATGTTTTAAATAATTAATTCCAAAGAGCAAAGCTTCGGTTTCTTCCCAACCCGACATTAGTTCAGCCTTCTTTGCAGGTGCAGTAATATTATCATAAAAATGGGTGAACTTGTAAGCGTGAAAAGCAACCACAACATTGAGAAAGATAAATAGTATTATTAACACAATGGTAAAGCCTTTGAAGATCTTCTTCATAAACTAAGTTTTTTAAATTATTTACTTCTTAAGAAAAAGATTGTTTAATGCAATTTTCAAAGGGGCAGCTCCTATATATAGGACACAAAAGGCATACAATATGTTGTATGCCTTTTATTAAATATTTATTCAAAAATTATTATTCTAGTAATAGCATTGTGTTAACTATTGCGATTTGTTTGCTGGCTTTTGGCCGAGTAAAAACTGTCATCCAAAAGTGAAGTTTGAGGGAAAGTTCAACCCGACATTAAAGGAATGGCTCCTGCTGTCTCCGCTTATACCGTTTGAATAATTAGCGTTTATACCTCCAAACCCAGCTTCAATTACTGCTGCTCTGCTAACTTTATAATATAAGCCGGGCAATGCATTTAATCCTGCAGAAACAGATGAAGATTTGTTAATTGAAAAATTGCCGGAAGGATATGCAGATTCTTGCCGGTAGGAATTATAACCTAATAAAGCATTATACTTTAGGAACCAGCCAAACTGCTGGTCGAAGTCTTTATATTTCCTGATAAAATAACCAACGCCAAAACTATAGTTGTCTATCTTCTGATAGCCGTCCGGAGGACCGGAACTATAATTATTTGCTGAATGAGAATAGTTAGCATTGAGAAATATCCCATTCATGATATTATTTTTAAGCACCCAGCTATAGCGTGGTACCAGACCTGAACTGTAGTAATTACTAGTATATTGTTGGCCATTAGCAAATGTAGAGCCGCCATTTCCTGAATAAACATTTACCGAACCACCAATCAACCTGTCACCTTTACTAAACTGACCTTTGGCAGAAACTGAAATCAACATACATAACACGAAAAAGAGCTGTAGAAATTTTCTCATAAATTGTTTTGTTTAACTAAGACCAAAAGTGTTGATAACGTGCTGTATACCTTTTAGTTAAACAATTTATAATGCAGCATTACATTATCCACTCGGCCCCAAAATACGAGTGCAGCACTCTTGGTAACATGATGCCCTCGCCTGACTGGTTATTTTCAAGTAATGCAGCAACAATTCTTGGGAGTGCTAATGAACTACCATTTAAACTATGTGTCAACTGAGTTTTCCCGGTTGCATCTTTAAACCTGCATTTTAAACGGTTGGTTTGAAAATTTTCGTAATTACTTACACTACTTACTTCGAGCCAACGACCCTGTGCAGCACTATATACTTCAAAGTCGTACGTTATTGATTGAGCAAAGCCCATATCACCACCACATAATCTTAAAATACGGTAAGGAAGTTCGAGGCTTTGTAATAATTGCTCTACATGGGCCACCATGGAGTCGAGCACTTCATGACTTTTCTCAGGATGAACGATTTGAATAATTTCCACTTTTTCAAATTGGTGCAGGCGGTTTAGTCCTCTTACATCTTTACCATAACTACCTGCTTCCCGTCTGAAGCACGGAGAATAAGCGGTCATTCTGATAGGAAGGTCATCATCTTTTAAAATGGTATCTCTGTACACGTTTGTCACCGGAACTTCTGCCGTTGGTATCAAATAAAAGTTATCAGCGGTAGCATGATACATCTGCCCTTCTTTATCGGGTAACTGGCCGGTACCATAAGCGCTTTCTTCATTTACCATAAAAGGAGGCAGGTATTCCAGATAACCGGCAGCAGTATTAAAATCTAAAAAATATTGAACCAATGCTCTCTGCAGCTTTGCTCCCTGGCCAGTGTAAACAGGAAAACCGCTTCCTGTAATCTTTGTTCCTAATTCAAAATCTATCAATTTATATTTCGCAGTCAGATCCCAATGGGGGCTTGCGCCTTCTGCAAGCGTAGGTTTTAAACCCCCTTCTTTAACGATCAAATTGTCTTCAGGCGTTCTGACTTTTGGCACTTCAGCGGCAGGTAAGTTTGGTATCAGCAGCAATTTATCCAGCAACCTTTTTTCGACCTCCGCCATTTGCATCTTCAAAGGTTCGATGTTTGTTTTTAAAGATGCTACTTCAGCTTTCAACCCTTCGGCCTGGTCCTTTTGTCCCTGCCGCATTAAGTTGCCAATTTCTTTTGATGCACTATTTACGCTTGCCTGTGCATTATCAAAATCAGATTGCAATCTTTTTCTTTCATCATCCAATGAAATTACCTCATCTACCAGTTGAACCTGCGTAAAATTTTTAACAGCAAGTCTGTCTAAAACGGTGTCACGGTTTTGGCGTATATAACTCACCTGTAGCATAAATCAACAATTTGCCGCAAAGATAACAGTTGAAGTTTTGCAGGAAATTTTCATTTAAAAAAGAGAATAGGAAGTAGATTTTTTGATTACACCGGTAAGTCTTGATGGTGACATTGTCCTCTTTTCTTTTATGGAAATACTATCAAGGATTAAAAATGGCGTCGATCAGAGACAACAAAGAATTAATCATTCAATAACCCGAACTATCATGTTGAAAAAAATATTAGAGAAAAAGTAGCTACACGTATAGAAATACCTTTGACAAACGAAATGGTATTTGCTTATTTTTGGTCATAGGTAACACTTCATTATTCGACGATTTTTGCAACGATTTATTACAAAGAAATTTCAAGATTAACGGCAGTATTCGGCTATGAAGTAAGTGTAGCTGCAAAACATTGCCTGGGCAGAAGTAAATTGATAATAATACAAGCATATGTATTTCGACAGGAAATTTTTGGCAAACGAGCAGCTTATGGAGGTTTATAAAAAACTTCTCCTGCCGCGACTAATTGAAGAAAAAATGCTGTTGCTATTGAGACAAGGTAAAATAAGCAAATGGTTTAGTGGTATGGGGCAGGAAGCAATTTCGGTAGGTGCAACGCTTGCCTTACAGCCTGATGAATGGATCATGCCGTTGCACCGTAATCTTGGTGTTTTTACTTCACGGAATATGCCGCTACACAAGCTATTTATGCAGTGGCAGGGTAATAAAGAAGGGTACAGTAAGGGCAGGGAAAGAAGTTTTCACTTTGGCTCTAAAGAACATTTCATCTGTGGCATGATTTCTCATCTGGGCCCTCAAATGGCTGTTTCAGATGGAGTGGCTTTGGCCTATAAATTACGAAAAGAAAACAAAGTATGTGTTGCTTTTTCAGGAGAAGGCGGCACCAGTGAAGGAGACTTTCATGAAGCGTTAAATGTAGCTGCCGTATGGGGTCTGCCGGTAATTTTTATAATAGAAAATAACGGCTATGCTTTAAGTACACCTGCATATGAACAATACAAATGCGCAAGCCTGGTTGATAAAGCTATAGGGTATGGAATGGCAGGGGTAAGAATTGACGGAAATAATATTTTAGAAGTGTATGACACGGTTACAGGTGTACGGGAATACTGCATAAAAAATCAAAAGCCGTATTTAATAGAATGCATGACCTTTAGGATGAGGGGTCACGAGGAAGCGAGCGGAACAAAATATATTGAGCAGTCGCTTTTTGAAGAATGGAAAATCAAAGATCCAATCCAAAATTTTGAAGAGTTCTTATTAGTGCAACAGGTTTTAGATATTTCTACGATCCAACGAATTAAGGAGGAAATAAAAGAAATTATTGAATCCGAATTACAAATTGCTTTTAACGCAGCCCCAGTTGTTGCCGATAGAAAAAAAGAATTAGCTGATGTGTATGCACCAATCAACAACAACACGAAAAGTTCCCAAAGTGCGGAGCAAAGCGAATCTGAAATGTCTTCACGCAATATACGCTTTGTCGAAGCAATCAAAGAAGGTTTGCAACAGTCAATGAAGCAACATACCAATCTCATATTAATGGGACAGGATATTGCAGAATACGGAGGAGCATTTAAAGTGACAGAAGGGTTTGCTGAGGAGTTTGGAAAAGAAAGAGTGCGTAATACTCCATTATGCGAAAGTGCTATTGCAGGTGCAGGCCTAGGACTGAGCCTCGAAGGATTTAAAAGCGTTATAGAAATGCAGTTTGCTGATTTTGTTACAGCGGGGTTTAATCAAATAGTAAACAACCTTGCCAAGATTCATTATCGCTGGGCTCAAAATGCTGATGTTGTCATACGAATGCCAACAGGCGGAGGTGTAGGTGCGGGGCCTTTTCATAGCCAAAGCAATGAAGCCTGGTTTGTTCATACTCCCGGTTTAAAGGTGGTTTATCCATCCTCTCCAAGTGACGCAAAGGGATTATTGATTGCCGCTATCAATGATCCTAATCCAATATTGTTTTTTGAACATAAGGCATTGTATCGCAAAATAACTGGCGATGTGCCGGTAGAATTTTTTGAAATCGAAATAGGTAAAGCCAAATTAATACGGCAAGGCAGTGATCTATCAATAATAACTTATGGCATGGGTGTTCACTGGGCTATTGAGTTTGCTCAAACCAATCCTCAAATTTCTTTAGATATTCTTGATCTCCGAACTTTACTTCCGCTTGATTATGAGGCTATAGAATTGACTGTTAGGCGAACGGGAAAAGTTTTGATATTGCATGAAGATACCCTGACAGGAGGAATTGGTGGAGAAATAAGCGCATGGGTTGCTGAACATTTATTTGAATCACTAGATGCACCCATTATACGTTGCGCTTCGTTAGATACTCCTGTGCCATTTAACGCTGCATTGGAAAAAAACTTTATGGCTGTAAACGCCTTATCGTCTTCTATCAAACAACTTTTGA
>JBBPZJ010000483.1:0-6783 GCA_038199395.1 Chitinophagales bacterium | reverse complement strand
GTCTCGGACATTCATTTTCACCTGGCTAATTTTTGTTTTGTTCACGACATTAGTGAGGCTTGTCCTCCTTCTGCAAATATTCATTATTATTTTAGTGGTCATATTCATCCTTGTATCCACCTTAAGGGTCTGGGCAAACAGACTATCTCATTGCCATGTTATTACTTCGGAGAAAGTTTTGCTGTGATACCCGCATTTTCAAAATTCACCGGTACCGCTTTAATTGATCGAAGGTCTTCAGACATTTTTGCCATCATACCTGCTAATCTCGCAAAAGGCCAATACGGGCGAGTAGTAAAAGTGTGACGGTCACTTCTCTGATACACTGATCACAACCTAGTTTATCCTACCCATTCTGCTTAATGTCTCTACCTATTAAAATTGCCTTTGCTGAAATTTATGCTCATCCGCTTCCGCTTCCTGAGGGACACAGGTTTCCAATGCTTAAGTACGAGCTAATTCCCGGGCAATTATTGCATGAAGGAACAATACGCAAAAAAAACCTTTTCGTTCCTGTACCATGCGCTGAAGAAGTTGTTTTATGTACGCACACGCAGACATATCTCGATAAACTGTTACACCAAACACTTACGGCTTCAGAGCAACGAAAGATAGGGTTTCCTCAATCGCCGCAACTAACGCAAAGAGAGCTGATCATTACACAAGGCACAATTGATTGTTGTCATTATGCTTTTAAAAATGGAATTGCACTAAATGTTGCAGGTGGTACGCACCATGCATTTGCCGACAGGGGAGAAGGTTTTTGTATGCTGAATGATCATGGCGTAGCGGCCAATTATCTGCTGCATCAGGCCCTTGCAAAAAAAATTTTAATAGTTGATTTAGATGTGCACCAGGGAAATGGGACCGCAAAGCTTTTTGAAAATAAGCCTGCTGTTTTTACTTTTAGTATGCACGGACATCACAATTATCCTTTTCATAAAGAAGCCTCAGACCTTGATATTCCATTAGCAGATGGAACAGGTGATGCTCTATATCTGAACATTTTGTCTGCAACATTACCAAAGCTGATTGAAGACATAAAGCCCGATTTCTGTTTTTATCAATCAGGAGTAGACATACTGGAAACAGATAAATTTGGGAAGCTAAAAGTTACACTGCAAGGATGTAAACAGAGAGATGAAATGGTATTTTCTTTACTGAAAAAACACCATATTCCGTGCGTAGTATCAATGGGGGGCGGCTATTCTCCTGACATTCGAAATATTGTAGAGGCACATTGCAATACATTTAGAACTGCATTTCAAATTTTTGCTTAGCGAAGGTTAGTAATGATTACTTTGCTAACTGAGCCTGCATTTTCTTTATCCTGTCTTCCAGCTTTTCACTGCTCATGTTTTCACGCATGCTATCCACTTTAACCGGGAAGCAAAAAGGGGTCAATTGTGAAGGCCATTTAAGAATGATGGTGGATGTTTGAATGCGTTCGAGCATATTACGAAGGCGCACCTCTTCCATTTGCTGTTCCATCACCTCGTTATAAGATTGGCGAAGAAGAAGGTTTTGATGGTCGTATTCAGTAAACACATTAAATATCAAAGAAGCCGAAGATTGCAGGTGACGAGCTTTCTTCTGTTCTCCGGGGTAACCGGTAAAAATCAATCCGCCAATGACTCCAATGTCTCTAAACTTGCGTCGCGCCATTTCAGTAGAGTTGACACTGCGTTGTATATCTTCAAATAGATTTTCGGTAGAGAATAATTCGTAAGCATTTGTATCGTCAAGAGGAATTGGTTGATCACTCAATAGTTCGAAGCCGTAGTCATTCATTGCAATCGAAAAAGTAATAGGAGTGATGCGGCTGATGCGATAAGCTAATATAGCTGCCATTGCTTCGTGTACCAGCCTTCCCTCAAAAGGATATACAAATAAATGAAAGCCATCTTTTGTCTCTATCTGCTCTATCAGCAATTCATTTTCGTTTGGAACATGTGACAATTTTTGCTGCAGGTCAAATAAAGGTTTTAAGGCTTGCAATTCTATATCATCTGAAGTAAGCGCTTCATTAAACTTTCTCCTCAGCATCATTCCTAAGTTAGATGATAGAGGCATGCGACCGCCATCCCAGCTTGGAACGATTGCTTTTGTGGCATTCGATTTTCTAACCAGCGCTGTCATTTCCTTCACCATTACAAACTCCAGATTGCGGCCGGCAAGCGTAAATACATTTCCAGGCTCAAGTCTTGAGATAAATGTTTCTTCAATTACACCTACGTAACCGCCAGATATAAATTTCACCTTCATCATCGGGCTGCTGACAATGGTGCCTATGTGCATACGGTGCCGCATGGCCATTCGTCGGTTTTTTATCCTGTAAATGCCATCTTCTCCAACTTCTACTTTTTTATATTCATCGTACTGAAGCAACGCGTCGCCACCGTTTACAATTGTATGCAAGACTTGCTGCCATTCGTCATCAGTAATATCAGCGTAGCAAAAAGTGCTTTTAACTTCTTCGAAAATCTTTCCGGGTTTGAAGCCTTCACCCACAGCAAGTGTACACAGATACTGGATCAGGACGTCGAAACAAAGCATTCTAGGATCACGGCTTTCTATGAGATTTTCCTGCATTGCCTGTTTGAGCGCTGCGGCTTCAACTAATTCAAGCGAATGGGTTGGCAGAAAATAAATTTTACTCACTTTACCCGGTTGATGTCCGCTTCGTCCTGCGCGTTGTAGAAACCGGGCGACTCCTTTGGGCGACCCTACCTGTATCACAGTTTCGACCGGGCGAAAGTCGACACCAAGATCTAAGCTGGCGGTACAAACTACTGCTTTCAGTTTTGTGGTATGTAGCGCATCTTCAACCCAAAGCCGAATTTCCTGTTCTATGCTTCCGTGATGCAGAGCAATGGCTCCTGCAAGGTCAGGAGCAATCTCTAAAATTTTCTGGTACCACCTTTCGCTCATGCCGCGGGTATTGATGAACACAAGCGTGGTTTTGTTTGCTCTGATGATTTCTACAGCTTGTTCTGCGAGGTTTAAGCCAAGATGTCCTGCCCATGGAAATTTTTCAATTTCCTCCGGTATAACCGATTCTATTGAAATGTCTTTGCGAAGATTGGCTTTGATGATGATGGGAGAGAGTTGAGGGTTGACGGATGGTGGTTGATCGGGAGCGGCCTCACCCCCGACCCCTCTCCTTGCGGAGAGGGGGGAAGCAAAGGAGAGAGGAGAAAGGAGGACGTCCTTTGCTTGTTCCAGATTTCCTATCGTTGCGCTGATGCCCCAAAGGGAGATTTGACGGTTGGGGGAGGGAAAATGATTTTGATTTGATAGATTTTTCTTACCAATTGTTCTTCGATCACTTTCTTCCGACTTCGAACTTGCAATTTTCAATTTTCCACTTTCGCTTTTCACCTTTTTCGATCCCACAATTCTCGAAATGGCTAGTTCTACCTGCACGCCTCGTTTGCTACCAAGTAACTCGTGCCATTCATCAACTGCAATTATTTGCAGGTTGGAGAAAACCTCAGCGTAATCTTTTTGTGCTAATAATAAATGAAGACTTTCCGGAGTAATGATTAATGCTTCGGGCATGCTTCTTTTTTGCCTCTGCCGTTCATTTGTATCTGTATCTCCATTTCTTATTCCTATCTGCCAGCTCATTCCAAGTTCTTCGATCACTTCTTCCATGGCACGTGCAATGTCCTTTCCCAACGCACGAAGGGGGGTTATCCAAAGTAGCTGCAGGCCGCTTTTTTTCTTCGTCTTATAGTTATTAGGATGCTGATTTATGAAATTGATAATAGCTCCAAGAAAAACGGAAAAGGTTTTGCCGAAACCTGTGGGTGCATTTACCAGGCCGCTGTTGCCAACGTGAAGTTGTTCCCAGGTTTCTAACTGAAATTGGAAGGGCTTTATGTTTTTATAAGAGAGCCATTGAGTGATTACTTCATATCCTTTCGTCTTATGAAGTCTCACTTGTATAAATTTATTAAAGCTTTAATTTTTAGGTCGAAAAGAGGAAGGTATTCTGTACAAATATCATAAACAATATCTGTATCTAATTTTTCATAATGGTGAGAGATAATATCACGAAAACGTATAATAGAAATTACTTCACTTTCAAAGTCAGTAAAAATTTCGGAATTAGCGGTATAGAGAGCTTTAACATTTTCTCCTAAAGCCTGTAGATGCATTAAAATTGCATCGAAAATCATTTTACCTTGTCCTATGTAGAAATCTTTTCCTGCCTGGATTGGCTGAAAGTATAATCTAATTATTTCTATATTTTCCTGTATCAATTCCAACTTGTCTGCTATATGTTGCTCATGCATAAATGATCTCATTTTCTACGTGGCTTAGAAATTTTGCCGTTAAATGTTCACCTCGTCTGACCAGATCAACTTTTTTATCAAACTTTTGTTCCAGAAAAAAAAGCAAATCGAAATAATGCTTTGCATAAGGAGGGTTAAGATCAACCAGGAAGTCTAAATCACTCTCAATACTTTGATGTTTTCTCGCATAAGATCCAAATAAACCGATAGTATTTACACCAAACTCATTTTTTAAAGTAGATAAATCTGCTCTTATTTGAGTAAGAATTTCTTCCTTTGTCATAATCAAATTTACGAATGAAGGATTAAAAAGAATAATTAGAATTATTTGTCTTTAAACGAGTTATCCGCACAACTAAA
This sequence comes from Chitinophagales bacterium, assembly GCA_038199395.1. GTDB lineage: Bacteria > Bacteroidota > Bacteroidia > Chitinophagales > Chitinophagaceae > Segetibacter. The sequence goes on along the minus strand of JBBPZJ010000483.1, from coordinate 2,122 downwards.
AAGAAAAACATAAAGATCAGTGTCTATTGTTTCAGTTTTGTTCCATACACTTCCAGCATCTTCTTCAAATCTTCCAAAGTGTTTATTTCTTCTGGTTTTTTGTCTTTTCGCCAACGATTTATTCTGGGAAAACGAAGAGCAACTCCACTTTTGTGACGGTTACTTGCGGCGATACCTTCAAAGGCTATCTCAAAAACCAGTTCCGGTTTTACCGTTCTTACCGGTCCAAACTTTTCAATCGCATTTCGCTTTACAAATGAATCGACTTCGTTAAATTCTTTATCTGTAAGGCCACTGTATGCTCTTGTAAATGGCACCAGTTTGTCCCCATCTTTAACTGCAAAAGTATAAGCTGTGTAGAGGTTGCTTCGGCGGCCTGACCCTTTTTCTGCGTATATCATAACACAATCAATTACCAGCGGTTCTATTTTCCATTTCCACCAATCACCCGTTTTGCGACCTACCTGATAAATGCTCGACTTTCGTTTAATCATGAATCCCTCAGCGCCCACTTCTCTTGATGTTTTTCTTAGTTCTGCCAGTTCGTTCCATTCTGTAAATTCAACCACCGGTGATAATATAATTGTTGGCGTAGTTAGCGGTTCTATAATTGCCTGAAGTTGAGTTCTTCTCTCAGTCAAAGGCTTATTTCTCCAGTCTTCATAATTATATTCAAGCAGGTCGTAAGCAAAAAAGGTGATAGGGGTTTCCTGTAAGTTTTTCTTTGTTACATTTTTTCGACCGATCCTTGTTTGTAATAATGCAAACGGCAACGGTTTTTTATCAATACTTGGAATAATTTCTCCGTCTAAGACGGTTCCATCTGGTAGCACATCTTTTAAAGAATGATACTCGGGGAACTTGTCGGTCATTAATTCTTCGCCACGACTCCAGACAAACAAAGTGTTGTTTCGTTTGATTATTTGCCCTCGTATTCCATCCCACTTCCATTCGACCTGCCACTCTTCGGGATCACCTAAAATTTCTGGATCTTCATCTAAAGCATAAGCAAGGTAAAATGGATAAGGTTTTGAATAATCTGTAATAGCAGGGCTTTCATTTAGGAGCTCATCAAATTTGGTAGTCGAAGGATCCCAGTTACCGCTGATGCGATGCGCAATAACAGAGGCTTCAAGGCTTGTAAATTTTGCGAGCGCATTCACCATCATTTTCTGTGAAACGCCAATTCTGAAAGCGCCTGTAATTAATTTATTAAAAACAAATCTTTCATTTTGATTCATTTGTTTCCAACTGTCAATGATGAATTGTCTTTTTATACTCTCATCTTGTTTTTCGATTTGTTTAAAAGTATCAATATAATAATACAGAGGTTTTGAGTCTCTGTGTTCATTATCGTGTACCGTCTCCGGCAATAGTAAAGAGATGGTTTCTGCAAGATCTCCGACAGTATGATAACTTTCGCCAAATAGCCATCCCGGTAATCCTGCAACTTCAACGCACCAGGATATCAGTTGTGTTGTGTTCACAGCTCGCTTAGGTTTTCTTCCACTAAATAATGCGATCACCCAAACTTTATCTCGATCTTCTGCTGATGCAAAATATTTGACGAGGGCTTCGAGTTTATCGTTTGTTTTAGTGCTTGTTCCGAGTACCTTAACCAGGTCAGCAAAGCCACCAAGACCGAAAATTTCGGTAGTGGGAGTAACCAAAGACATGTCCCTTTCATGGTCCTGCGCTACGATTTTTTCAATATCGTCCTGGTGTTTATTCATCTGTGGCTATATCTTCTTTTGCAAGAAATGCTGTGTTATCGTCTGTTAACGAAGACTCGCCTTCAACAGCTTCCGGAGGCGCTTCTTCATCGTTTCCATATTCTGTTTTAACGTCTGCTGCTTCGATTCCCAATTCACTTAAATAGCGGCTAAATGTTGCCTGGAAGCCGTGTGTTACAAACACTTTCTCTGCACCTGTTGCTTTAACGGCCTCTAATAATCCAGGCCAATCGGCATGGTCACTCATAGCAAAACCGGCATCTACGTTTCTTCGTCTTGCGTTACCTCGTACCTGCATCCAACCGCTGCAAATGCCCGTTACATGATTTGGAAATCTTTTCATCCACGAGCTGCCGTCTGCACTGGGCGGTGCAACTACTACGCTTGCT
>JBBPZJ010000482.1:0-5653 GCA_038199395.1 Chitinophagales bacterium | reverse complement strand
TCAAAAGGGCTTTTGCTAAGCAAATATGAGTTGTTGAACCAGGCTACGACAGACATAAATGATCTTATAAAAAAAGCAAGACAAAACAAAAAGCGCATTCGTGCAATAGGTTCCGGCTGGGCTTTATCACACATTCAAATTACAGACAACTGGCTCTTAAATACTAAACTGCTTAACGAATGCTTTGAAGCAGATGATGAGGGTTTCGATAATGCCTATCCCCAGGATAAAAGGAAGCTGTTGGTGATTGCACAATGCGGGATATCAATAGCGGAGCTAAACGACTATTTAGAATTACCAAAAAGCCGTGACAGAATCGCTCGTTCCCTTAAAACTGCAGGCATTGGGGCAGGTCAAACTATTGTAGGGGCAGTTTCCGGCAATACGCATGGCGCTGCAGTGAATTTTGGCGCTATCCCTGACTTTGTTGTGGCCATTCAGCTATGCAACGGTACCAATAAACCGCTTTGGTTAGAGCGCAACGACCGCCCGGTAATGAACCAGGTATTTACTGACAAGGTAAAATGCACGCTGATTCGAAATACAGATATTTTTAATTCCGCCCTGGTAAATTTTGGTGCATTTGGCGTTATAACCGCCTTTGCAATAGAAACTGAACCTATCTATCATATCAATTTTTCGAAGGTGCTGGAAATCAACCTCGAAAAGATTAAGTCTTTATTTAGTGACCCATCGTACTACGGTAAAATCCGTCACCTCGAGTTTGTCTTCAACCCCTATGATGATGACACTTTTTACCTGATTGAGGGCACTAGGGCGGATTATGAGGAAGGTCATCCAAATCCCCGTCCACTATGGATACTCTCCAATAAGCTCGGTTATGCTCCCGGAGATCTCACTACAAAATTACTCCTTAAAACGCCCCTTGTATCGGGAAGGAAAAAGAACCAGATATTGTTTAAGGAGTATTTAAAAAACGGCGTGCTAAGCGAGGTAAGAGGCACTTCGGGGCAGCTTTTTACTGCCACCATTACCTACCTGGAAGGCTACAATGAAACAGCGTTTGCTGTATCAATAAACGATGTGGTCGAGACTGTAAACATTGTAAAGCAGGCAACGAGAGAAATGAAATTGCCTCTTGTTTTCCAAACCAGAACTGTTGGCTGTGGCAATGCAACTTTGGGCTTTACCAATCACATGCCTTGCGCAATTATTTTCGAATTTGGCATTACCAACGATAAAAAATATTCGGAATTTGAAGAATTACTAATCAGCAGGTTAAGGGCAGCAAACATCAAATACACGCTCCACTGGTCAAAAAATTCATTAGTCGACAAAACCCGCCTTTTGGACATGTATGGTCAGGCAAAGATTGATACCTGGAAAAAAAGCAGGACGACTTTGTTTAACAACGATACTAGCTTAATGGAAGTATTCAATAATGTTCACCTGGCTAAAGCAGAACTTGACGGCCCTGTTAGTTTGATGTTGTGAGAAAATGTAAAGAATAAGCTACTTCTGCCACCCAACTTTTACGCACTGTTTGTTGCCTGTCATCAACGTCATTTCAACAATCTGACATAATAAACTCCTCCCGCCACTGATCCCGGGTGAGCTTGCAAACTTTACAGTCATTACTTCTTCGGCCATAATAGCAGGGAATTTCATAAGCCTTCATAGTAAAACGCTCTCGTCCAGATGTTACCTGGTCTCTCAATGGTGCTTACAACACTCTTTCCGGGATCGGGCCATTTGCTCATAAAATGCTGGTTTGTTAACTGCATCGATTGAAGAAAAAGGGACATTGTTTACGGTTACCGCCTTATAAATAATAGCTATTTTTGCCTGCTTAATAAAAAGAGCTAAGAGTAAGGAGAAGTAAATGCGATTACAGAGCGTTGCATCTTTTCTTAACGTCCATTCAAATAGTTTTTACAGCTATATCATGAAGATTTTAAAGTACCTGTATCAGTTATTAGCAGAACAAATCAGAAGCAAGCTTAACAAAGCACAATTTGTAATTTACGTTGCGGCTCTTACAGGGCTAACATCAGGATTAATTGCTGTATTACTAAAAAAGATAGTTTATTACTTGCAAAGGTGGATTGAAGAAATTCCTTCGCCTCCGCTTTACCTTATTTTTCCCGCTATAGGTCTATTACTGGCCGTCTATTTGACTAACCGCTTTTTTAATGGTTCTTTTGACCGGGGTATTGGCATGGTGCTCAAAGCCATTGCACAAAAATCTTCCTTTATACCACTTAGCCATACTTACCTTCATTTAGTTACCAGTTCTATTACAGTAGGTGTCGGCGGTTCAGTCGGTTTAGAAAGCCCTATTGTCGCTACAGGCTCAGCTATCGGTTCTAATATTGGCCGGATAAATGTTCTTTCTTATCGTGACAGGTCTTTAATGATAGCTTGCGGTGCTGCCGCAGGTATTGCAGCAGTATTTAATGCTCCGATTGCCGGGGTGATGTTTGCGATTGAAGTATTAATGGTAGAAACGGGAGTAAGTTATTTTATACCGCTTATTATATCGGCCGTTATCGGTGCTCTGTGCTCTAAAATTATTTTAGATGAAAGCGTGCTGTTCAACTTCGTCTTAACACAAAAGTTTAATTACCGCTTTGTTCCTCTTTATATTATTCTCGGTGTCTTGTGTGGCTTTACTGCTGTTTATTATGCAAGAAGTTTTAAAGTATGTGAAAAAAGGCTACATCTATGGCACATCAATAAATACATAAAAGCACTTTTTGGTGGCCTGATGTTGCTCGTTTTGTGCTATACACTGCCGCCCTTGTTTGGAGAAGGTTACGAAAGTTTAAAACAGGTTGCCACAGGCGAAATTGCGAGGACGACAAACAAGTCATATATTTTTCGCTATGCAGGAGAAACCTGGACATTATTAATTTATGCAATCAGTGTTGTTTTACTGAAGCCTGTTGCAGCAGCAATAACGATCGGTTCAGGCGGCAACGGCGGCAATTTTGCACCGTCACTCTTCGTAGGTTCATTTTTAGGGTTCTCTTTCTCTAGGTTGGTAAATTCAACAACAGCGGTACAAATACCGGAGGCTAACTTTAGCCTGGTAGCCATGGCAGGTGTACTGGGGAGTGTCATGTACTGTCCCCTGACAGCCATATTCCTGGTGGCTGAAATAACAAATGGCTACGAGCTCTTTATTCCGTTAATGATTGTTTCTTCCATTTCATACACAATTGCCAGGCACTTTGAACCTTACTCGATGGAAATCAAGCACCTTGCGTTGAAGGGTGAGATATTCACGCATAAAAAAGAGCAAAATATTTTAAGTACAATATCTCTGGCAGAAATGATTGATGACAGTTACATGAACATATCAATTAATCACACAGCAGGCGATATGATTAAAATTCTAAACCAAAGTACTAAAACAATTTTTGCTATCCATGATGATGAAAACCTGTTTGCAGGAATTATTGAGTTAAACGATATAAAAAAATTAGTATTGCGCGACGATATGCAGGCTAACGCACCCATTTCCTCTATTGTAAAACATCCGCCGGAAATAATTTACTATAAGGATACCATGACAGAAGTGATGAAGAAGTTTGACTACACACACAATTGGCATTTACCGGTACTAAATGGTGAAAATAAATTCATTGGATTTATTTCAAAGTCAAAATTGTTTAACCGCTATAGAATATCTCTTTCAGAAAAGAGCGATTTATACGAGTAGGTATATAAAAAAAGATTTTAGTAAAAGCAGATATTTTAGTGAATTTTGCCTCATTACACATCTTATGGTTCTTTGCGATCTTACTATCAACAGCTCAATAATAAAAGGAACAATCATTACGGTCAGAACCATAATCCAAAATGTAAAAGATAGTACTTTCATTAATTATGTCTTTAAAAGTTAAGAGGCTTCAAAAGCACCTATTTTTTCTTAAACCTTAACAGCAAGTGTTTATGATAAGGGAATAGCCCAATTTTTATATTGACCGCTTACGCCCGGGATAACTTTTTTCCAACAGCAGAAAAAAGATTGTCAGTATTGAAAACGAAAGCCTATTTCGCCTCTATTTTTTGAGAACCTGTTAAAACTAACTTCCTATTTTATCCCTTATTTCAGTTAATAATTTTTCAGAAAGTGTTAACTCAGGTACTGCCGGCGCGTCAACTTTAGCATCTTTCTTACGATTTAATCTATTAATACCTTTAATAGTTAAAAAAAGCACCAGTGCAATGATTATAAATTTAATGATGCTGGCAAGAAACTTACCATATTTAACAGCTCCCCACGTCAGTTTTTCAAGATCTTCAGCATTAGCAGCCTTTAGTGCGGGGGTTAATAGCAGAGGGGTAATTACATCTTCTACCAGTGAAGAAACGATAGCTCCAAAAGCTGCGCCAATGACCACCGCAATAGCTAAATCTAAGACATTGCCCTTTAAAGCAAACTCTCTAAATTCTTTAATTAAGCTCATTATTGTTAGTTTTTATCAGACTAATGTACCAATAATAGTCTCTTTAAACTAATAATCTTCTTTAAACTATGTATGCATATAAGAGACATGGATTCTTAACTTTTGCTAAGGCAACCGGCCCGACTATTCAAACGTATATTTTACTGTGTTAGTTAAACGAAAAGATACAACCGTTTTAGATTTGGTTGAAGAAGCAAAAAAGTTAACCCCTTTTCCAAATCAGACAATCAAGAAAATTTATCATGTTCCTTACTTTGATCATAGAGATTAATTATATAAGCTTTGTACTAGTCGGGGACCGTTGGGAGATACTAAAAAAAGAATCATAAATACTTTTACCTCTTCTGTTTTTATGAAACTCATTCTAAACAAATAACTTTAATTCTATCAAAAATGGTGTTTCTGTTCAGTAAAGAGTTCAATAAAGTATAATGTAATCTTAATCGCCCCTAACCCTTCCCCACCACCTTTTACAATCACTGCAACATTTTTCACCTAATTCGTCTTTCGGCATTTCGTCCTTACAACATGGACAAACGCTATTAAGAGTGTTTGATTTCAATTTAAGACATTTCCGAATGAACGATAGCATAGTTAATTGGTTTAAATGGACTTTTAAAAAGATGTAAATGATAACAGGTCAGTTGCAAATAATTATTATTTTTTTGCCTTAAAGAGTAGCTTCACTTTTTTGAGTAGCAACAAAAAAATAACATATTCATGTGATTGCTTAGAATGAAAAACAATCCTACTTTTACTTATGAATATTGGGGGATATTCTATTTAAAGTGGTTAAAACTCTTTCCTTTGGGAAGGAGTTTTTTTTTATAACTGATCACACATAAAAAAAAGGAAGGCATTTCTGCACTTCCCTTCCTGGTCGGGGGAGTCAAATATTCTTTCGCTACTCGTAAACTCTGATTCTTCCCCACCAACTCTTGCAATTATCACAACACTTTTCACCTGATTGTTCTTTTTGCATTTCCCTTTTACAACCTGGGCACATTGTAGAGGTAGCTTTAAAAAGCTTCTTGATAAATGATAACATAAAAGTTGTTTTTATATAGTTATTGATATAGATGTCTATAGTTATATTAAGGTTGCAAATCACATTGTTTCCGTTGTTTTGCTTTTTAAAAGAAAGGTTATTTATTACATTAATAGCAATACTGAAAAACACCTGCTAAAGTTGGACGTTTCTACACATCACTCCATAG
>JBBPZJ010000481.1:0-5028 GCA_038199395.1 Chitinophagales bacterium | reverse complement strand
CTGTGTAATGCTCCTGCCTTCTTTATGCCGGTTGACCTGTAACCAGTAAAGCAGATCTCCGCTACAGTCCGTCCTGCCGGCCTTTCTTTCCCGACAGTTTTGTCAACATCTTATGTTTTACGACACATTAAGTAGAAGGTTCACTTGCGTTCAGCTTCACTACACTCACCTGATGTCTTAAGACACCTTTTAGCCCGAACGTTCAGCACCATGCCTTTTGAACACAGCACCTTCGGGTGGTTTGCACACCCTCTCTGCATGAGCGTATGCGGCAGGCCGACTGCCATCTTCTATTCAGCATTGCTCCACTGTTTTCACAATGTTGCATTCAGGACACACAATAAAGAAACAAAGAAAATTCAAGCAGGGAATGATAACAGCCCATTCCCTGCATGGTTCCCTGATGTGGCTTTTGTACTACTGTGGTTTCAACTGTCGTTTTTCATGCGTGAAGTGCTACAGTTTTTGTAGTCAATATTGGGGTTGCAAATGACAAGCCCTCAACCGTCTTCGCTTAACAAGCGGCATAAGACATTTCGTGTATGTAAATAACAATACAAACTTTACTGACACTCACTTTGTTCGACTTTGACAAAGACTATTACGACAAAGCAAGGAGACAAGATTACATCCGGAACAGATTAAATTAAAAATTATAAAAGGTACAAGAAGGAGGTGTAGAACAACATGCCATTCTTCGGGATGGAATTGTTTTAATCTTTAAAGATAATATGCACTACTATTTGTATAATCGTCAAAAGCCCGGAATAGAGCAGGTGGAAGAAATGATAGTGAGAGCCACAAATGACAAAGAACTCAATACTTTTATTACTCAGATCGTTAAAGATAGTTATGCCGATAAACGGATCGCACCTAAAATTGCAACAAAAGTAAAAAACTAAAACGGGACTTTCCTTAGCAAACTCACATCAAAGCATAAATGCTTGCAAAAGCTAAACTTATTTCTTATTTTGTTTTAAATACTTGATTTCTTCATTCAAAAATAAACGATATGCCTACTTATGTAATTGAAAGAGAAGTAGCTAATGCTGGCAGTCTTTCTCAGGAACAACTAAAAGCTATGTCGCAAGCTTCCTGCGATGTGTTAAATAAAATGGGCAGCGAAATAAAGTGGGATCACAGCTATGTGACTGATAACAAAATCTATTGTGTATACGATGCTCCAAACGAAGAAATGATACGGGAACATGCAAGACAAGGTGGATTTCCTGCCAATTCAATAAGTCGTGTGGCAAATATTATAAGTCCGGCCACTGCAGAGTAGTTATTTATATTGATTCTTTTGTTACGATAGACCTATCTGTTGCCACCAAAATCAGATAGTCTAAACTTTATTATTTAATGCCTAAGGTTACCACAACCGGATAGTGATCTGACAGTTTCTTACGGATAACGTTATAATTTAAAACGCTAAAGTAAGGTTGTACCAAAACATAATCAATCTGAAAATCAGGTAGCCCCCCATTGAAGGTAACAGTGTATCCGCACCCCTTTTCACGAAAAGCGTTTCTCATTCCCTTAATTGTATAGTTAACGGCAAACGAGGAAGGCGTATCATTAAAATCGCCGGCTATGATAAAAGGGTAAGGACAAGAATTAGCATGTTTTCTAACCATTTTTACCTGTTTACTTCTGTTTGCAAAAGCTACCGCAAACTTGTCTTTCACTTTATAAAGAAACTTAAACTTGCCAATGAGGTCTGCATTTTTCCACTCTTCGTATTCTGATTGTTGAAAGCCCAACGATTCAAAATGCACATTATAAACCCGGACAATTCGTCCGTTCTTATTAATATCAGTAAAAACAGATTGATTTCCACCGGAGGTCTCTGAAAAAAGAATAAACCCGCTATTTACGATAGGGTATTTTGAAAAAGTAACGATTGACTGTGTAGGAAACAGTTCTGGATTATCTGGACCATCGTAAAAGTAAGTTGTCTTTAAAATAGTTTTAATTGAGTCAATGGTGTTTAACTGGCCACCAGTCCCGGTTTTTAATTGAAAATCCTGCATACAAAGAACTTCTGGTTGTTGACTCTGTATTAATTGCAACATCGCCGGTTGAGCATTAGCAGCTAAGTCATTCGCATAAGTAAACATGTGTACATTGTACGTCATAAATTTAAGCGTATCACCTTTTGTTTCTTTCGCTGAAGAGAAGTAATTCAACCCAAACGAATTAAGAAAAAGATATATCGTTGCCAAAGCCGGTATTAAAAAAAGTAGAGTCTGCATACTTCTTTTAATAATTAAATAGCACGCAAATAACAGCAGATGAAGTAAAAATAGGAACGGGTACATTAAACCAAGGAAGGCGGTCCATTCGAAATTTGCAGGATCTATATACGGAGCAGCAGCAGCGCCAAGTAGAGCGACAGATGTTACTATAATTGAAATCGTTAAAACGGTACGAACCACCTTTTTAATTATCATCATCTTTCTTTATTGAGTAAAAACCTTCAACGTACTTATCCGCTTCCGCTTAATAACCGTATTATTTTGCAAATGTGCAGGAAAAAACTAAAAGCGATAGAATTATCGTTTCTGCCTAATGAGCATGATTATCTTCCACCACACCAATCCGGGTTGATCATTAATATATGTTATTATACTTCGTTTATTTCTTATTTTAGTTTCAATCTATTTCGTCTTATGAAATTTTTAGTTGCCATAGCTCTTTTCTTTACTCATCATGTTGTTGCTCAGGATTCTACACGCATTTTCTTAGCCGCAGGCACTAGCATTTCTGATGCAGGAGCTTCAAAAAAATATCGTTTCAAAGAATTTAAGCCGGGAAGCGTTCTTTTTTATGACAATCTTTCTAATAATGGACCGCTTAATTATAACTTCTTAAATGGTGAGATTATGTTCATTGCACCAAATGGAGATACGCTGGCTATCGCAAATGAACAAATGCTGAATATAAAACGAGTATCGATAGACACCGTTTCGTTTGTGTACAATAAAGGTTACCTGGAGATAATGAGAGAAAACAAAGCTGGCGTTCTGGCTAGAAAGCAACAATACTATGTTGTTTCGAAAGAGAAGATCGGCGGATATAACTTTGCCTCTCCAACGAGCTCAATTGACTCATATAGCTCTTTTATGGATCGGCAGGATAATCAACACAACCTCGTAGTAAGAGAAAATATATCGCTGCAATTGAAAACCGATTATTACATAGGCGACTCATACAAGCTTTTCTTACCTTTTAACAAAAAAAATCTTGATAAAATTTTTTTTAAGAAAAGAAAGGAACTTGACTCCTACTTGAAAGAACATGCGGTTGACTTCAAAAAAGAAAGGGATGTTACATCATTGTTTATTTTCTTAACAGAACGGTTGTAACGTGGTTTTTCCTTCATTAACTGATAGAGCTAAAAATATGTTGAATGCAAGTAGTTAGAATTCCTGCTGGCTGCGTTTTAAGCATAAACAGTTTTGCACCGGCAGTAATGCTACACCTAGCAAAGCTGTTTGCCCTTTTTTCTACTACCTCTATAACAATGTTCGTAGAAAAAAGCAGAACCAGCTTTTCTATCCATATTGTCAGCTCGCCTTGTCGAAACAAACTGTAAAGCACGTGCTCTTTGACTTCTTATTTCTCTTTTTCTATATTTGCTGCCCGACCCCTCAAAAACTAGAAGATCCTGAAGTGCGCATAGCTGATAAAAAGGCAGTTTTTGAGGTGGAAACTTTACCTGTAGTGCAGGGTGTCGACTCATATCTGTTGCAGCTATGTTTAAACCTGCTAAGCAATTCTTTAAAGATTAATAAGCAGACGCCCCATATAAAAATCAGCGCTTCCATTAGGCTGACAATGCTATAACCAAAATAAAAGATAATGGTATTGGAATGGCTCAGCACCCAACAGGGGAAATATTTGAACCTTTTAAAAGGCTACATTCTAAAAGTGAGTACGAAGGCTCAGGCACCGGACTGGCTATTTGCAAGAGAATAGTAGATGTACATCAAGGTTCTATAAGCGTGGAAAGCAACGTTGGAGAAGGAACGGAGTTTACCGTCACATTGCACCGCTAAAAATTTCTACTTTTAACCTCATCTTCCTTCACAAAACTAACCATTATAGTTTCTTCGGAAAGATTTTCTAAGCTGGATGTATACCTGCAACTAAAGGCCGAACTTTTTGCTCAAACAGTAAGAAATTCGCAAATTCAAAACTGTCGCAATGACTATCTGCATCGTTTTTTTGTCACCAGCGCTTTCGGCTTCATCACTTTTTATCCTTAAAAAGATGTTATGCTTAAATAGCTTTTGTACAATAAACGTGTACAAAAACGTTTAACTATAAAAAATATTTGCTGGCTTCCTGCAAGGCTAAATATTGACTTTGTTGATCAAAAAAGCATACTTTTATTTTGACTGCTAACATGTAAGCCGAACTTTTAAAAAACAACATATGGAGAGTTTAGTAAAACAAAAACCTACACATAACTGGGCCCAAAGGATGATGGAAGGAGAAGAACTTTTTAGCGTAACAAGAATTGCAAAAAGTGATAAAATTTTGGATACCTATTTGTTCAATTTATCCAAGGCAAAAGAAACATCCGAAATATGGAAGGCAATAGAAACCGTGACCAAAGCATTTGATAAGCTAAATATAGACGATGACGGTTTTATAGACCTGGCCGAAAGGGAACAACTAGCAGGATTTATTAAGTATGCTGCAGAAACATACGGTCTTAAATATGAGGGTGACGTGACAGAAGAGTACCGTCTGGAGTGGTAAAGCTTAGTTGCCAATGGTCCTTACCAATGAAGAAGTTATAGTCACAAGTAATGTACGGCACCAACATGGCTTAAGTTATATAATCTTTTCTAAATCGCTACAGCAGTGGTTAATACTGCAACTAACATTCACTCAAACTCAAAGGTAGCTGCGTAGCAAGACCACCGTCTGAGGTTTCTTTATATTTACTATTCATATCTAACGCCGTATTCCACATTGTAGCAATTACTTTATCTAAAGAAACTTTTGCGTAGTCCG
>JBBPZJ010000480.1:0-5078 GCA_038199395.1 Chitinophagales bacterium | reverse complement strand
GGCAACACCCAAAGTAAATGAAATACTAAAAAAATTATGTGATCAAATGAACGAAACAAAAACCATTTACCCCCAAGCAGATTTAACCATTATATTCAAAACAGTCTAACTCTTGTTTACTTGGCATCAGGAGGTCTGAAACTAATGAGATTATAATTTTCCAGCTCCTGAATCCAAACATCTATGATATTTTTAAACCTATCAATTAACATTTATTCGCAATTTTTACGGCTGAAGAATAATTGAAAGAAAAGTAGACCAGTAGTTTCATAAGTGAAGTTTGAATTTTCTTGTTGCTTTGCAATAGAAGGAGCGTAAAGAGGCTCTTCAACTGAGCATTAAAATTTTTTAATCGCAACTGTTAATATAAGGCAACAAGAGAATGGTGGCATTAAATTTCCCTTAAATAAAAACAACAATAGTAAAATTACTATTCCTTTCGATTTCTATTTACATAGATTTGTTTTAAACTAACACGCTTTTATTAAATACACTATGACCCAATTATACAATGATTTCTACATTAATTATGATGGAAAGAAAGTAATGGTGTCGCATACCACCAATAAAAACGGAAACTTTTTTACGGTTCATCTTGAAGAAGGCGATGTCAAGCTGAAGGGCGAAGGATTTAAAAGATTATTGTGGGTAGAAAAAGGAAAAGGAGCAACGGGTCTTGCGTATAAACTTGGGCAGCTAATTGAGAGTTCAAATTGTTTTGTCTAACACATACCATTGAAAGAATAGTATCACTATTAAAGAAAAGAGGAACAAGAAATTAATTACTAAAAAATTTCCCGGACATACTTACAGCTTTTCATCTATGTTTCTTAAAGTTTGTCTGATCACCTCAACTGCATCTTCAAAAAAATCTTTATTTATATTTTTATATTGGTCGGTTTCTCTGTGGTAGTCTTTATGATCTTCCACACCGAAATACAGGAATGGTATTCCCTTATTATTAAAGGAGCCCTGATCGCTCTGATCTGTCCAGTCGTCATGTCCAAGTTTTGGATCATCATGTCCCGCTATCAATTTGATCGACCCATAACCTGCCGGTAAAAACTGTCTTAGTTGAGGATTTTTGAAAGTACCTGCAGCGAACAATTCTCCTTTGTCATTATGGCTTATCATATCCATATTCAAATTGATCTTAATCTTATTAAGTGAAAGTGGCGGGTCGGCAACAAAAGCTTTTGACCCTTGCAAGCCTAGTTCTTCAGCATCAAAAGCTACGAACACTAATGAATGATTCGGCTTCTTTTTAGCGAAAAAAGCTGCAAGAGCCATCAAACCAGAGACCCCGGAAGCATTGTCATCTGCACCATTAAAAATATGACCATTCATAACCCCGACATGGTCAAAATGTGCAGAAACTACTATGGCATCTTCCATTCGTCCAGGAATGTAGGCAATAACATTAGTGCCCTTAATATCCTGGCTATTTCTATTTTTAAAAGTAAATTCATGCAAATAACCTCCTGTATAAGACTTTAGCCCTAGTCTCCTAAACCTGTCTGCAATGTAATTCGCTGCAATCCTATTTTCCCGGGTTCCTGTTTTTCTGCCTTTTAAAGAGTCGGATGACAGATATTCCAGGTCTTGTAATAGACGCCTTTCATTCATCTTTTGTGCGCAGGAAACAAAGGGTATTATAAAAACTAGAAGTATATATTTCATAAAGTAAATATATTCCAAATACTTTTTTATATAATTTTTGGCACAACAACAACAGCTAAAAGATTAAAAATTTCGCTTGGTTTCATTTTCTTCAATACATAGTCAAGTGTCGTAAAAAATTAAGTTTCATATTTTTTATCAACTACAATGTAATTCCATTCATCTGCATTATTACGGTCAGATTCAACCAAAATTTCATTCAGCATACAGTCAAGCGATATGAGTTCTGTTAAATATATCAACTCACTTTACTCTATGTAGTATTTGTCCCATGACATCCCATCTTCATCATAGTTCTTGTCGTATGTTCCCCTTGCTGTAAACCAAAAAGCCATTTGTCTTGATTGTGTGATTTTTTAAGCTGACCGCTAACGTTTTGCATTTAGGGAGGTGTGGGACTTGAAATACGTCTGCCCGGCGATAATGCTGATAAGAAATGTGACGATAAAATTAGCCAAATGTTTTTTAGAGCGAGTCATGCCCCAAACTACTGCTGCCATGCTGCTCCATCTGAAGTTACAGTGTCAAGCCCAAACTTGCGGAAATGCATTGTTAGCGGTTCGTGCTTTTTACAAGTTTTGGCTATTGATATTTTAGATTAAATCCAAAGCGTCCTTCGTCAGCTTACTTTTTATATTACCTGTGTTTATTGTAGTTTTTGGTTCAAACAACATAATAGCAACTTCACTTTCGGCTACCGGTCTATGCTCTACACCCTTTGGAACAATTAGGAATTCATTTTCTTTAAGTTCAATTGTCTTATCACGAAATTCCATTTTAAATTGTCCTTTCAAAACATAAAATAGTTCATCTTCATTGTCATGCTTGTGCCATACAAATTCACCATTAAATTTTACCAGCTTAACATGTTGTCCATTAAGTTCTCCAACGATCCTTGGATTCCAATGGTCCTTAAACAGGGCAAGTTTCTCATCAATATTTACTTTTTCCATGCACTGAAATATTTTCGGTTTTCATTGTTCAAAATAAATTTTCTGCAGGTCAAAGTTATAAAAAATTTGTAGCCGTGGTTTTTATCAATCCAAATTCATACTTGAGTATGCCGTTAATTCTTTCGGCAACAGCGTTTTCATAAAGGTCATATTTTTCTGTTGTGCTTAATGTCATCCCCTTGCCGGTTGAAAATTTTGAATAGTCGGGACAGCAGTACTGGATGCCCCTGTCGCTGTGGTGGATGATGCTTTGATGATTGTTGCTCACAGTTCTTAATTGCCATTGTTAAAGCATCTTTTACCAGACCTACTTTCATATTATCTTCCAGTTTATACCCCATAGCAAACCATTAGTAGCCTTTACTCCAAAAGCTCAACCGTACTTACTTCCAACGCCCGAAAAGGATAAAAGCAGCCAAATACAACGATTAAAGTTAGCTGATGAAGAGCTGGTAGAAGTTACTAATATTAGGACAAATTCTGCAGGGAATAAAGCTGTGTTAACACTACTATTACTTAAACCCTGTGCGGTGGTGTAACGGGTAAAAAATTTGCCATCAAATTTTATAACTCCGCTATTACTGGAACCAAACCACAGATTATCCTTTTTATCTTGCATGATGCAATAGAAGATTGAAAGAGCTAAACCTTGTGTAATGTTATAGTGCGTAAAAGCGTATTTTCCGGTTTCTGCTGCAGATAAGTCTAATTTATTTACAACGCTGTCTAAAATTGAAAGCCCTACCTGCTGCCCAAAAAAAACAGGAATAATGATTAGCGTGTTCAATGCGAAGTTCATATGCAGTTTAGCTCTGGTCCAGGTTGGCTAAGCCAACAGGTTCTCCCGTCAAGTCGCCGAACTTATGCGGCATTTCCCGGTCAACTTGATTTTTTGCAATTCCTTTTTTTACCACACAGGTTGCTCATCAGTAATGGGCCTGCCTCAATGTAAATAATCCCTTTTACTTTTGTTGCATGTTCGAAGTCTTTTTTGCACACGTTTCAGAAAAAGTGACGCTTACACATGAAGAGCAGGAAAAAATCAAACGATTCTTTTCGCCTAAGAAACTACGTAAAAAACAATACTTGTTGCAGGAAGGTGATGTGTGCAAAAACATGGCTTTTGTTGAAAGCGGTCTGCTCCGTTCCTACAACGTAGACGACAAGGGACTGGAACACATGATACAATTTGCCTGGGAAGGATGGTGGATTACTGATACTTACAGTTTTCTTTCGGGCGATGCCGCCGCTTATAATATTGATGCCATTGAAGATTCTGAACTTTTATTACTTACCCTTCCCCTGTTTGAAGAAATGCTGGTGCAAGTGCCGAAAATGGAGCGGTATTTTCGTATGCTGTTTCAAAAGAATATTATTTCAAAAGAGCGGCGCCTTATTAACTCCATTACTTATTCTGCAGAAGACAAGTACCTTGACCTGGTGGAAAGCAGGCCCGAACTCATTCAGCGAATTCCCCAAAATCTGATCGCCTCCTACCTCGGCATTACACCGGAAACATTAAGCCGCATCCGGAAAAATATACTGCACAAAAAATAGTATACCACTTGACATATATCAAGTCTCTTTCTTAGCATTTATCAACTGTCGCCGCCCTGCATGCAAGTTATCTTTGCACTGCAAACAAAGGTTTATGGCATTTAAAACAACAATGGCAATTATAGGGGCGGCAAGCCATACAGGAGCAGCTATCGCCAAAAGTATGGCTGCAAGCTATCACCTGTTATTGATGGATTCGACAGAGCAGAAGCTAATAGAATTACACAAAGCTATAATGGAGGATAAAGACGACGCTGCCATTGATACGTTGTTGTGCTGCAAGGAAGCTTCGTGGGAAGCAGATGCCATAGTTGTAGCAGTTGATGGTGTTCAGTTAACCTCGGTTGCACAAAAAATTAAAGAAGTGACCACATGCAAACCTGTGATACATTTTACCACCGATGGCTGTGAAGCGGGTGTGCTACAACAAATGTTGCCGCATGCCAATGTGGTGAACGTTTGGCTTAGTCGGTCGGTACATGCAACTGGCAGCATTAATGATGCAATAGTGCAAGGCACCAATGTGGAAGCACTGGAGGTAGCCCGCACTATTCTGTTGAAATTGGGTTGCGAAACGAAAACGAGTGAAAGGGTTTAGTGCACCTGAAGCCTAAGGATGATTAGAGAATTAACGGTACAAGGGAGCGACGCAACGATTTAGAGAATAGGTCAAATGCTTGTAACAATAATAAACAAGAGCAAAAAAAAATTATTATGGAAAGTTTACAAGGAAAAATCGCCCTGGTAACAGGTGCAGGAAAAGGAATAGGAAAGGCCATCGCCCTGGCATTGGCTAATGAGGGTGTTCAGGTTGGTTTGCTCGCACGAACTGACAAAGACCTGCAGGCAGTAGCTAAAGAAATTGAAGCAGCCGGCGGTAAAGCAGCG
>JBBPZJ010000479.1:0-5247 GCA_038199395.1 Chitinophagales bacterium | reverse complement strand
TAATTCTTTCGAGGTTGGCTACAAGAGTGTTTTATTCAACAATAAACTTGTTTTAGACATTGATGCTTATAGTAATCAATATGATGGGTTTCTTGGGCAAGTGCAGGTTTTCGTTCCTACAGGTGAGACGATGGGTTCAGACGCTGCTGTTCTGGCAATGATAGACAGAAATCGAGATGCAACTACTGCAACCTCTTCAACCGCTGCAGGTAAAGGGCAAGACCGTTATAGAGTATATACCAATGCTAAAAATACTTACCACAATTACGGATCAGCATTAGGTGTGACGTACAATTTCTACAAAAAATATACTATTTCCGGGAATGTCAACTATAACAAAATAAAGTCGAACGAGGCTAATGATATTTTTGTTACCGGTTTCAATACACCTGATTGGTCGACAAATCTGTCTTTTGGTAATCGTCAGATAGCTAAAAATATAGGTTTTAATATTGTGTGGAGATGGCAAAACGCTTTTTTGTGGGAAAGTCCTCTTGTTACTGGTGAAATTTCTGCTTTCAGTACTTTTGATGCTCAGGTTACTTTAAAAGTACCCAAGGCTAAGGCAAATATAAAAGTTGGTGCAGCAAATATTCTCAACAACCGTTATTTGCAATATGCCGGCGGTCCTACAATCGGCGGCCTTTATTACGTTGCCCTCACATTTGATAACTTGCTTAATAAATAACCTCAATGCTGCTGCGGGTAAATTGTTATGAGGCCTGCAGCAATTTTTAAATATGATACGCTTACTAACGAATGTCCTTGGTTAACGTCTCATCCTCTCTACTGCACTCAACTGTTTTAAGCCAGAACCCAAAGCACATTTGTCTTACCAATACTTGATCGGCTAATCTTTGTTTCCCCCGATTTCCCTGTCTATACCAGTGTTTATATTGCTTCGGGGATTAATTTTTCGTTTCAAAGTCTTTATATAATTTTTATCATTTACCTTCATTTTAAACCCCTTTACAGTAGGGGAGCGTTTTATTAAGCAATTAGTAGATATATTTTACAGGTTACCAGATGTATACATTATAAAACGAGTTTTTTATTTTTTAATAAAATGAAGAACTTATCGTTATATGTTGTATCCAACCTCGTGTTATGGCAAATTTTCGAAATTTAATTGTGTACGTCATCATCCTGGCTGTTTTGTTGCCGGAAGGGGTGAACGCTCAGGATATTCACTTTTCACAATTTTTTGAAACTCCCCTATTACGTAATCCGTCTCTTGCAGGTGTCTTCGATGGGGATATCAGGGTACAGGGAGTTTACCGAAATCAATGGGGAAGCGTGACAGTTCCTTATAAGACTGGTTCTTTTAATGTTGAGTATAAACAACCGATTGGTCAAGCGGACGACTTTATAACGTCTGGATTGCAATTGGTGTATGATAAAGCCGGAACCACCAATTTTACTACTACGAATATTTTGCCGGCCGTCAATTATCACAAATCATTGGGTGCTAATAAAAGCAGTTATCTGTCGTTGGGGTTTATGGGAGGTTTGGTTCAGCGAAGAATAGACCGAACTAAAATGACTACTAACAGTCAATTTGATGGCAACGGATATAACCCTGCTTTAGCTGACGGTGAAGTTTTTGTCAATGACAATTTTTCTTACCTGGATGGAAGCGTCGGCATGACATTCAATTCTGCTATATCACCCGAAAGGCCTCACGATAATTATTTTGTCGGCGTCGCTTATCATCATTTTAACCGTCCTAAAAATAGTTTTTATCATCGGCCCGAAATCGAACTCAATCCTAAATGGGTGTATTCTGCCGGTGTTCGGTTTGGTGTCAGTGAAACCTCTTACCTCACTATTCAGGCAGACCATACGGTACAAGGCCCCTCAGCGGAGACAATAGCAGGAGCGATGTATTCAATTAAAATAGGGGAAGACTACCAAAAACCTGACTACACTTTACATTTTGGCGGTTTTCTTCGTTTGCAAGATTCGTTTATACCTGTTGTTAAGTTAGATTATAATCCATTTTCCATAGCATTAAGTTATGATGTAAATGTAAGTCAACTAAAAACGGCTAGTCAGGGACAGGGCGGATTGGAACTTTCTGTAACTTATATAGGGTTTTTTGATAGGGAAAACAGCAGTAAAAATGCTACTAAATGCCCAAGGTTTTAATTTTCACCTTTAAAAAAGCAAATTTTTACTCTTATATTAAAAAACTCTTAAGATCGGCCAGGGACGATTAACCTTTTACATTAAAATTCTTATAAAACAAATTCGCAAAAAAATGAAATCTTATATTTGACATCATACGTTATAAGCCATCACCCCAACTTTTATGGCTGAAAATTTGTATAATAAAAAATTATAACTAATTTTAATCAATTGAGACCATAGCAAATATGAATAGATTTTACCTAATTCTTTTTCTTACCGGATTTACTTTTTTTGCCCAGGCTCAGGAGGTCAAATTAAGTCAGTCGCCCTTTCCGCTTGATATAGTTGGAACTAAAGTTCTTAAGTTTTATCCGAATCCTGCTTATGGAGTGATAAATTTTGAGTTCCTCAAACCGGTACAGAAGGATCTCACTTTGCAAGTGTTCAATTTCATAGGGAAGAAAGTGTTCGAAATGAACGGTATTTCTCAAAAAACTACAGTTCCTTTAAATGATCTTTATCGTGGAGTTTATATTTTTCAGCTCCGTGATAAATCTGGTCGAATAGTAGAATCAGGTAAGTTTCAGGTAGTTGACAACAAGTAAAGGCGCATTGTTAAAACAATTTGCATCTTTTTAGAAATATCTTTAAAAAGTTCTTAGCTTTCCCTATAACACTTGTACAATTAAAAACTTTAGATAATTAGTGTTTTCAATTCCCCAAATAATGGGATGGTCACTTGCTTGCGCTTTAAAAGTTACCTGTCTTAGTCTTCTTCGTGCATCTCTTGCGGCCATATGCACAGTATCTAAAAACAATTCCGGGGAAACAAGATTAGTGCAACTACTTGTTACTAAAAATCCTCCGGGTTTTACGAGTTTCATACCCCTTAGATTAATTTCTTTGTAACCCGTTACTGCTTTATCAATATTTTCCCTGTTTTTGGCAAAGGCAGGAGGATCCAGCATTACTACGTCATATTTCCGGCCGTCTTTTCCCCATTGTTTTAAAACGTCAAAAGCATTAACTGCTTCAAATTTGCAAATGTTTGAAAATCCATTTAATGCTGCATTTTTTGTGGCCTGTAATACAGCGTTCTCAGAAATGTCTAAACCTAACACACTTTTTGCTCCGTAATGGGCCGCATGTATTTCAAAAGTACCAGTGTAGGTAAACACACCCAACACGTCAGCACCTCTTACAATGTGTTGAATGGCCCTCCTGTTGTCTTGCTGATCTAAAAAATAACCCGTTTTTTGGCCATTCTCTATGTCAATAAAAAATTTTAAACCGTTTTCTTCTATAATAATATTTGTATCGGCGGGCGGTGTTAGCCATCCTTTTTTCTGCTCAAGACCCTCCAGTTCTCTAACCGGCACGTCATTTCTTTCATAAATACCTTTTGGCTTGAATATAATTTGTAATGCATTCACTATAGCTTGCTTCCATACTTCCATACCATACGATAGAGTTTGCAAAACAAAATAGTCGTTGAACTTGTCAATGATTAAAGCTGGCATAAAGTCGGCTTCTCCAAATATCAGCCTGCAGTTTTCGGTATATCCAATCTTTTTCCGATATTCCCATGCCGATTGTATTCTATTAAAAATAAATGCTTCATCTATAATTTCATTTTTATCCCGGGTCAATAATCGTATTGTTATTTGTGATTTTAGATTGATGTATCCTTTGCCCACGAACTTATTGTCTGCGGTTACAACCTCTACAATGTTTCCTGCGCTTACTTCCCCTTCAATTTTATGTATTTCGTTTGAAAATATCCACGGGTGACCATTTGCCACTCTTTGACTAATCTTCTTTTGTAAAATTGCCTTTGCCATATAGCAAAGATAGACGGTGACGACCTTACTTTAGGGGGAACAGATAAATGTCAAATTGACCTTAAAACCTGTTTGGCAAAGTGTTTGACCTTTACCTTTGCGAAAAAATGAAACCAATGGCAGATCAAGAAAAACAGCAAACTGACAATCAATCAATGGAAGGAGTAGATATAAACTCTGATGATAATATTCCGGGAACTTCTCACTTGACAGACACTTTAACTGAGGAGGGAGAAGCAGAGAAGCTAAAAGCAGAATTGCAGGAACAAAAAGATAAATATTTACGGCTTTTCGCAGAATTTGATAATTACAAAAGACGTACTGCTAAAGAAAGAATAGAATTGATGCAAACAGCAGGGAAAGAAGTAATTAGTTCTATGCTTGATGTGCTGGATGATTGCGATCGTGCAGAAAAGCAAATACAATCGACAACAGATCTGGAGCAAATTAAAGAAGGTGTTCAATTGGTTTTTAATAAACTCAGAACTACCTTACAAAGTAAGGGTTTGAAGGCAATGGAGAGTGTAAACACTGACTTTGATGTGGAAAAACACGAAGCTATTACTGAAATTCCTGCTCCAACTCCAAAATTGCAAGGGAAGGTGGTTGATGAAGTAACAAAAGGTTACTACTTGAATGATAAGCTGATTCGATTTGCTAAGGTAGTGGTCGGTAAATGACAATTAAAGACAGAGGTTAATACAAAACCGCCCGTTGCGGAGAAAAATTGGTAATAAACGGGTATTTTTTACGTTAGAATTGTAAAGATCAATTTTTTAAAAACTTCCCTTCGGGGATGGGAGCATATATGTCAACAAAAAGAGATTATTACGAGGTGCTTGGGGTTAGTAAATCAGCTGCAGGCGATGAAATAAAAAAAGCTTATCGCAAGGTGGCGATGCAATATCACCCTGACAGGAACCCCGGAGATCATGAAGCGGAGGAAAAGTTCAAAGAGGCAGCAGAAGCCTACGAGGTGCTGAGTGACGCCGATAAAAAGGCGAAGTATGACAGGTATGGTCACCAGGCTTTTGGACCGGGAACAGGTGGATTTGGTGGCGGTCACGCAAGCAACATGGAAGATATTTTCAGCCAATTTGGTGACATATTTGGCGAAGATATTTTTGGTAACTTTTTCGGAGGTGGAGGCGGAGGCGGCAGAAGCCGCAGTGGTGGCAGAAGGTCAACAGGTCAACGAGGTAGTAATTTGCGTGTGAAGCTAAAACTCAACTTTGAGGAAATTGCAAAGGGTGTTACCAAAAATATAAAGGTTAAG
>JBBPZJ010000478.1:0-5922 GCA_038199395.1 Chitinophagales bacterium | reverse complement strand
CTTTTACTATCTAACCAGAAAGAAGATTTAATACTTAATACTCTGCCAACACATGTACTAACAGAAAGAGCCGGAAAACTAATGTTCCCGGCTCTTTCAAAATTTATAAAAACGATTTCTTTATGCTTTGTTCATTTCAACATTTACAATAAGTTCAACTTCTTTGCTAACCACAAGGCCACCGGCTTCAGTAGCTTTGTTCCATTTTAAATTATAATCGAAACGATCAATAGAAGTTTTTGCTTTAAAACCAATTTTAGTTTTTCCCTGGTTTACAACAGTTCCACCATAGGTAACATCGAAAACAACAGGCTTTGTTACGTCGCGAATAGTAAGATTTCCGGCAAGTTTGTATTTGTTGCCGCCTGCAGGAGTGAAAGAAGTACTTTGAAATTTGATGGCAGGAAACTTCTCTGCATTAAAAAAATCGTCGCTTTTTAAATGTTTGTCGCGCATTTCGTTATCGGTATTAAGCGAATTTACATCAACAGTAAGGCTGATTGCAGCATCAGAATAATCAGTTTTCGTGCTTTCCATGCTGCCATCGAAAAGTTTAAAACTGCCTTCAACTTCTGATACCACCAGGTGGGTTACTGCAAATTTTACATTCGAATGTGGCTTGTCTATAGTCCATTTTGCAGGCTCAGCAGCTACTGTTTTATTGGTTTTATCTTTTGATAAAACTTCCTTTTCTTTTGCCGGAGTAAACGCAGAAACGGCAAAAACGATTGCAGCTAAAACCAGAGAAGTTAACACGGAATTTTTCATAATTCTTTTTGAGTTTTTACCAGAGTTTTTATTAAGTGACCCAAATGTATTGTTATATAATGCAAACAACATGTCAACCAGACGAACGGGAAGAATGTTGCGACGAAACCGAAAAAATTGCTGCAAAACTTTTAAGATGGCTGGTTGAATCAGGTACTACAAACGCTGTTGTAAAATATCCGCCATTTCACTTTTCCAGCTTAAATAGGTATTATTTAGAATATGCTTTCTTGCCTCGTTTACCAGCCAAAGGTAAAAGGCGAGATTATGTATGCTTGCCAGTTGCAAGCCCAGAATTTCGTTTGAAACAAATAAATGCCGCATGTAGGCTTTGCTGTAATACTGGCTTACCTCGTTAGGTAAATCATCATCAATAACAGAAAAATCTTTCGCCCATTTTAAGTTTTTAATATTAATAACCCCCTTTGTAGTAAATAGCATCCCGTTCCTTCCATTCCTCGTTGGCATTACGCAATCAAACATGTCTATGCCCAAGTGGATACATTCGAGGATATTCCAGGGAGTACCAACGCCCATAAGATAACGTGGTTTACCTACCGGTAACTCTTCGCAGCACAAGGCAGTAAATTCGTACATCACTTCCATCGGCTCCCCTACGCTTAAACCGCCGATCGCATTTCCTGTCGCGCCTTTTGATGCCACGTATTGACAAGATGCTTTACGCAAATCTTTATAAGTGCTTCCCTGTACAATTGGAAAAAGATTTTGACTGTAACCATATTTAGCAGGTGTTGCATTAAAATGAGTAAAGCACCTGTCTAACCAACGATGCGTTAGTTCCATACTGTCCTTCGCATATTTATACTCACTGGGATATGGAGGGCACTCATCAAACGCCATCATAATATCAGCACCTATCGTTCTTTCAATATCTATCACTTTCTCGGGTGTGAACAGGTGTTTACTTCCATCAATATGCGATTGAAACATCACGCCCTGCTCATTTATCTTTCGATTAGCAGCCAGTGAAAAAACCTGGTAGCCCCCGCTATCGGTTAAATTAGGATGGTACCATCCATTAAATTGATGAAGTCCACCTGCAGCCTCTAAAACTTCTAAGCCGGGTCTCAGGTACAAATGATAAGTATTTCCGAGAATTATCTGCGCCTTTACATCATTTTTCAGTTGTTGTTGTGTAACTGCTTTCACACTGCCCGCAGTGCCGACCGGCATAAATATCGGCGTTTCAATTTCACCGTGGTCTGTGACTAACTTACCTGCTCTCGCTTTTGATTGCTCACATGAATGATGTATTTCAAATTGTAATGCCGGCATAAGGCGGCAAATGTAGGAAAAGGCATACAGACAAAATTACCTGGTTAAGATTGGAATTTGGTGGGTACAAAATTTGTTTGATTGTGTTTTAATATTATCTTTTTTTCTACAAATTTTGTATCTTAAGTAAGTTTAAAGGTTTTCTTTTAATTTTTATTGCATTAACTTACTATAATTAAATAGTGCAACTTTCATCTGCTATTCAACTTCTATAGAACAACCTACTGATGACCGATAAAAATATGAGCAAAAATTGCTCCTGTTAATTAATTAATCGGTTAAATTGCTTCAATAACAATAATTATTAACCTTGTTGCAAATACAATGAATTACAATAAATACATCGTTTTTGGGATGAAGATGTATATTTTCATAGTTTCTATATTGATTTTCCAAAATCTTTCAGCTCAGCAAAGATTTGTTTTCGGCACCGTATTAGACCCTTTTACACAGGAAAAAATTCCATACGCCAGCCTTCAGTGGAAGAAAGCTGGTTTTGGTACTGTAAGCGACAGCATTGGTAATTTTAGAATTGCCGCTCCGCCGTTTAAATCCGATACTTTACAGGTTACTTACGTTG
The DNA here is from genome assembly GCA_038199395.1 of Chitinophagales bacterium. Lineage (GTDB taxonomy): Bacteria > Bacteroidota > Bacteroidia > Chitinophagales > Chitinophagaceae > Segetibacter. The sequence continues at coordinate 3,278 of JBBPZJ010000478.1, read as the reverse complement.
GCTTTGAAATAAAATATATTCCAGTTAATCTCACAAAAGACTCTCTCCATTTTAATATTCAACTGGGGCCTTTAAAAGCCGATAAGGGTGTAGTGGTGAAAACCAAATCTAAAAGAGGTTTGATCTGGTGGCAAAGAATTGTAAGTCATAAACCCAATAACGACCCTTATAAATACGATACCTACAAGTACGAATTGTATAACAAAGTTGAGCTTGATATTAACAATATTAACCGTGCAAGCTTCAATAGTATTAAACTACTGAAACCTTTTGATTTCATTCTTGATAATGTTGACAGTGTTTCTGAAAAAACTCCTTTTTTACCCGTTTTCTTCAATGAAAGCTTATCCGACTATTATTACACCGAAAATCCACATAAAGTTCGTGAAGTAATAAAAGCTGCCTCCACGAAGGGTGTAAAAAATGAAACTGTTCTCCAGTTTATGGGAGGAGCAAATCAAAAAATAAATAGTTATAGTAATTATATAATCATTTTCGGAAAAGAATTTATCAGTCCGCTTAGCTCAGTAGGCGACAAATATTACAGGTACCAGGCTGCCGATACACAAACCATCAATAATCAGCAATTCTTTCACCTGTTTTTTACACCGCTTCAAGCTGGTGAAAACACATTTGGTGGTGAGTGCTGGATCCATGGCAGCACATGGGCCATCAAAAGAATCACTATGGATGCCTCGTCCACTGCAAGTATAAACTTCGTGAAAAGGTTAAGCATCGTACAGGAGTTTAAGATGTATAATGATACAACCTGGATATTATTGAAAGATAAGTTTGTGGCCGAGATCTCTCCTTTAATAAAAGACAAATTGTCTTTTATTGGCCGAAAGACCAGTATGTATAACAATACTGTGGTGAACGACCCTTCTGTTTATGCCGAATTGAAGAAAAACTCCCAAAAAGAAGAAGTAATTATTGAGGATAGCGCCAAAGAAAGAAGCGATGCTTATTGGGATAATAAAAGATTAGAACCGCTTGGGAAAAATGAATTGAAAATATTGAAGCTGATAGATACTTTAAAGACTATACCATTGTTTCAAAAATATACACAGGCTGCAGAATTTATAATTGACGGAAGAAAGAAATTTGGCAAAATTGAGATAGGACCCTGGTTTAAATGGTTTAGCGGCAATCAACTTGAAAAATTCAGGGTAAGGTTTGATATTGGAACAACTGAAAAGTTTAGTAAAGCCCTTTTGTTACATGGATACCTTGCCTACGGTCTTAAAACTAAACGATACCAGGGCAAAGCTGACATAACTTACAAAATACCTGGAAACAGTGGCATCTCACTATTTTCTTCCTATACGCATGATCTTGACAATGGCAGAGGACGCTACAATGATGAAGATGTAACAATGGATAACATGTTTACCCAACTAATAAGGAGGCCGAATATCAGGCAGAAATTCATACAGGTAGAGGAAATAAAAGCAGCTATAACCAAAGAATGGAAATCGAGATTATCCGCACAGCTTTCTTTTTCTCATGCCAATTTTGAAACTTTTGCTCCATTGCCCAACCGAGCAACAATTTCAAAAAATGCTGAAGGCATAGTTAACACAGAGGTAGGGCTTAAGTTACGCTATGCACCAGGCGAAAAAAGCATCTCTACACACAGGAAAACATATCGCTTAAAAGGATTTAATCCTGTGTACGAGTTTAAGTATGCGAGAGGCATACCAGATATATTTAGCAGCAATTACAATTATCAGAAATTAAGTGCATCTATTAGTCAGAAGTTTCGCATTCCAAGGTGGGGAAATGTTAATTACTACGTCTACGGAGGACAAATTTTTAAAGGGCCACTTCCATTTATGTTGCTCGAGCTACATCCTGGAAATGAAATTTATTACTATAACAGGCAGGCATTTAACCTGATGAACAGATTTGAGTATTTTAGCGACAAATTTGTGGGAATAAATTTGGAACACAACTTCGACAAGAAATTATTAAATCTACTGCCCTTTATGCGCAAGATTCCTATCAGGCAATTCTGGAATGTAAAAGCTGTAAACGGTGATTTATCGAACGAAAACAGGAGATTAAACAGGCTCGACTACGAAAACTATCGGCTTCGTTCCTTAAGAGGTAAAACGTATGTTGAACTGGGCACCGGTTTAGAAAATATTTTTAAAGTCTTGCGGATAGATTTCGTATGGCGTTTTGCCCCTCCACCTTTAATACCTGCCGGTATGCGTAATCCTAATCCTAATCCTAATCCTAATCCTAATCCTAACCGTGCGCCAACTCCTATTCCTTTAGCCAGATTTGGAATTTTTGGCAGTTTTCAATTCAAATTGTAAATGGTAAGGGAATTAAGTTTGGAGTTTCCTCCCTTCGCTGCTGAAATAATATGAATTTTAATTTGTATTTATTTTCTTTGTAAACCAAAACAAACTCATATGCAAATAATACCACTTTTAGTAAAAGAAATGGAGGAGGAAGCTGCTATCACGAGAAAAATGCTCGAACGGGTACCAGATGATAAGTTTGACTGGAAACCACACGAAAAAAGTATGAACCTGCATCAACTAACGGTTCATATTGCAGAATTGCCATCGTGGGTACAAATGGCATTAACTACCAGTGAACTTGATTTTTCGAAAATCGATTTCACCCCTACCCCTGTAAGCAGTCGTGCAGAACTCATCCAAATTTTTGAAAATTCTTATTCGCAGGGAATAGATTCTTTAAAGGCGGCTAACGAAGAAGATCTGTTGCCCGAATGGACATTGAGAAACGGAGATCAGATATACCAGGTAATGAGCAAGTATGAAGTAATACGACATTCATTTGCTCAAACCATTCACCATCGTGCTCAACTCGGTGTTTTTTTACGTTTACTAAATATTCCTATTCCCGGAAGCTATGGTCCAAGTGCTGATGAAATGAGCTTCTAGTGTAACCCTATAAAAAGATTTTAACCACCAGTGTTGATTGTTGAAGCTTTTTTAATGTAGCAACAATTCGCATTGGTGGTTTTTTAATTTATCGCAGAACCTGCCACATATAATTCCAGGGGTATAATCTTGAAACAATTTATCCCTAAACTTATATTTGCTGTTTAAAAGCTCAAAATGGATAGAAAAAGAAAGACGGTGGCCATAGATATGGATGGAGTGATTGCTGATACTGTAGCCAACTTTATCAGTTGGTATGAAAGAGACTATGGAGTTAGTATAGGCCTTGAAGCATTTGAGGGAAAGCCTGAAGCAGAAGGATTACCTGATAATACAGTTAGAAAATATGCTGTCACT
>JBBPZJ010000477.1:0-24501 GCA_038199395.1 Chitinophagales bacterium | reverse complement strand
ACTGCCAGTATCCTGCACCTCTGGTAACATTACCTACATTGATCTGTCCTGTATATGGTAAATAGGCTCCGCCATTCTCACTTACTACAATCTCTGATGTACCTAAAACAGAAGACGCAACTAATGTCTTTGCTGCATCATTACCTACTACTGTTGGCGCAGCAGGGGTAGTGACAGCGATATTAGAAGGATTAAATCTAAAATCACTTATACCTAAGAACTTTTCGTAAAGCGCTCCTCCAACATTGCTAAAGTACAACCGCACTGTTGTAGGATTTGCCATATTTGCGCCCTGATCATACACACTACTAACTATCGTTGATTGTCCTGCATAACTAACCGTGATATTGGCATTTGATTTGTCTATAGATAACAATTGAAAAGTTTTTGTTAGTACTTTCATGTCCACAATACCTCTTTGAAAAATAGCTGCATTGTTTGCATAAACAGTTGTAGTACCAGCAGAGTAATCTACCTTCTGATAAAATCTAATAATGATTTTGCCTGTATTATCTAAAATATCCAGATATTGATTTAATCCTTTTCCATCAGGACTATTAGGTTCACATGTATTAAACGCTAATCTTCCGCTTATTTGCCAATTAGAAAGATTACTATTGGAGCCCAAATCTCTGTTAATCGTATTCACTCCAGTTGTACCTGGATAATAAGTAACATATAAATCTGGCGACTTTCTTTGGTCATAGGTCAATAAATTTGTTTTAGCGGTCCACCTGGGACTATCTACAACTGGTGTTATGGTCCACCCTGCTGTGTTGTTTAACAACGTTCCCCGGTAAGGCAGGCCTGCCATCAAATCCACTCCTGGCAAAGAAGGCTTTTCATCTGTTCTTACAAAAGAAGTTGTAATTGGTATTGTTTGTTCTTGTATTGTATTTATTCCTGAAATTTTCCATCTTAAAATCCCTCCATGTACGCTTTCGTCATTATGGTACATGTAGTAGTCATCGCCTTCTTTAACTATTGCAGGGGAAAATGCATTTCCTGCAAATGCTGCATTTGCAATTGGGTCGCCGTTGTACTCGGGTCCTGTTTTTCCATACTGCCCTACAAATAATCCGTTATCATAGTAATGATTCCACTTATTTACCTGACTTTGCTTCCAAAACTCACCATTAAAACCCCAAAAAATATTTCTATCAATTGCCATTGCTACATTTCCCTGATATTGTGATCCATTACCTATATCAAAAGCACCATCGGCAGGATACTCACCAGAATAAGTAGGATCTGTACCAAGTGAAGTTCTCCACAGCCATTTCCCTGTAGCGAGGTTTAAGCCACCTAAATGGTAAGCATTCTCTTCTATCGGCTGTTCTCTGTTGCCTCTAAAATTAACCAATATATTAGATGAAGTCACTTCCCATGGTAAGATTTTAGCACCTGACAATCTCGGCTGCTTCATGTCTGTTACATTATTAGTTAAGATAGTTGTAAAGCCGAAGAAAGTAGGATTGCTTAAACCATCGAAGCCAGTCCTGGTGTTTTTCTTCCAGATCTGAGTTTCGTTAATGCCTGTACCCGAAAGACTATAGACAGAACCATCTGAATACATCTTTACAGTACCGAAAGGAAAAATTATTCCGGTGTATCTTATGCCTGAGGTAACGGATAGTTCCACGACTTCAAAGCCAGCGTCATTTTTGATAATTAAAGCATAGGTTCGGCCATTTGAAAGAGTTGTTATATCTCTAATGCCGTCTTGCAGGACATACCCGGGATTAAATTTGCCTTCCCAATTATACTTCGGTATCCATGCGCTTTGCATTGCTGTGGTGGTGTAATCTACCTGAAATTCTATCAGGTTCGCGATAACCCTGCTATGGTTATTTGGGTCAACATAACAAGTGTATGTTTTTCCCTGATAAATTACGCTTTCAAGGTAAGTTCTGTTTGCATCATAATGAACCATTCTCCTATTAGAAGGATCACTTACCCAAAATGAGCCGTCAGAAGCAAAGGCAATACCACCTCTATTGTTCTTCACACCATTGCTTTCACCTATGTGCCAAAATCCAAATCTATCATTTGTTACGGACGGTGAACTAAGAATGCCGCCAACTTGACCTAAAGTCCATATTGACGTACCTGTACTTGTATTAAACGTCTTAACTTGTTGATTTGAACCACCATCCACTACTGCTAACATGGTTCCGTTAACTCTAACATCGACAGGAGAAGATAAACCGGCAATTGATGTAGACGGGCTTCCTAAAGTACCATCACTATTTATGGCATACTTTTGTAAAGTATTTGTACTAGTAACTATCCAAACATTACTACCATCAACGGTTAACGACGAAGGCGTAGTTAGATTTATATTTCTGACAAAAGCACCGGTAGTTTTGTTGAGAACAGTTACATATCCTAATGCACTATAAGAAACAAAAATATAATTTGATGAAACAGCTATCCCGCTAGGTCTTGCCTGAATTGTTTTCAAGTCTATAACTGACCCAAGATTCCTTCCGTATCTCACCTGATAGGAGGTGCCACCTGAAAAATTTACTAATGAATTATCAGATATTTTGGTTGCATACACCCATGAGTAAGCATCCTGATAATTATCCCATCCTGTCCAATACACATTTGTTCCATCAGTACATGCATAGTCAGTTGTCTGGTTCCCATAACCATCAAAAGGATTCAATTTTACTTGCGGTGCGTTCAAAGCAAATTGAAACATAGAAGGAGTTCCCTCACCGTAACCAACAGCATAATAAACATTGTTGCCTACAATAACCATATTGCTTACGGGGTCGAGAGACCTATGAATGTTCGGCCCTACCTGGTCTCGTGAACTGTTACCAATAGTTCCCTGCCAGGAGTATTGGACGTTATTTGAAAGAACCTTAATGTTATAACTATCTACTGGCAAAGGTTGCTGAAAATCGTCTGTACCATCCCATTTAGCTTCATAGGTACCGGCTTCCTTTGTCACGCCACTCCAGAGCGTTCTTACCAATGTACCATCTTGTTTATATACCCCGGCACTTGTCGTCGCCTTTTGTCTTATGACATAAGTGGGGTTACTTATGGTTTGAGAAATTGCTGATTCGAAGATCAGAGAGGTTACTATTCCAAAAAGGAACAGTAGCATTTTTTTGTTTAACATAGAATATTTTTTTGGATATTCTAGAAACTTAAAATGCTTGTTGCTATTGTTAAAGAGTAGACATAACTATAGCCGGAAAAGACAAAACGCTTATCCTACTTCTCTCCTTTTGGTAATTAATTCAATTTAATTTTTATTATCTATTTGCCTGGAAGTGCTATAAAAAACAAAAATCCCGATGCTTTTGCTATCGGGATTTTTCCATCTTTTACTGCACACTCACTTGTTATTAATCATCTCGAGATAAAGTATTTTTTTTTAATTCTCTCATTTTTATTTGAATAAGAAACTCATAATAAGCCATATTAGTACAATAGATAAAACCTGGAACACCTTCGATAAATCCAAGATTAACAAAGTAAGCCTGGATGAACCTTAGAACAGGCCAGCCTGGAAATTTGCTCAACCACGATTTCAGTGCGGGATTCCTTACGCTACTATTTCCCGAGAAAACATTCTTAATAGGGGGACAAGAGAAAAGACGACTCTTTGCTTCTAACGTTGAATATTTATTATGTCTTTCTATCCAGTTAAACCATCCCTTCGAAAATCCATAATGCAAGTAAGGCTCTTTTATGTATGCGATTTTTCCAACTACCTGATCCTCTTTCTGACCATGCCCAAAATCGGTAAATTTGGCTCGCCCCTTTCTCAGCAGCCTAAATTGCCATTTAGGAAAGTTGTCGCAGTGTTTCAGCCATTTATTTTCTAACATCATCTTCCAGCAACAATAAAACCCTGCTATTTCTGGTTCAGCCTCTTTTATTGCAACTAACATTGACATTCTAAACTTTTCAGTTACAATTTCGTCGGCATCCAAAAATAAAACCCAGTCGTATTTTAATTCTAGATTTTCGAGAGCAAAGTTTCTCTGATGACCAAAGCTTTTAAATTCGTTGAAAGTAAGATGAACATTTCGATCACGGGCGATCTTAGCTGTCTTATCCTGACTATGGGAGTCTAATACATGTACATCATCTGCCCATCGTAAGGCGTTTAAACAACGCGGCAGATCTTTTTCTTCATTTTTTGTTAGAATTATAACAGAGATCATTTATCGTATATCTAATCTTTATTTAATACACGTTCCTTAAGTGGCTTGCATGGATGTCCTGCACAAACCATCCATTCAGGCATGTCTTTGGTGACTACAGACCTCGCTCCTATAACAGAGCCTGTACCAATAGTTATGCCCGGGTGTATAAAAGATTCTGCGGCCAGCCAAACATAATCACCGATGTTTATAGGCATAGTTATTAACGGAAATCCGCTCTTTGTATAATCGTGGGTTCCAGCCACGAGGTGTGATCCTTGAGAGATAACAGAACGAGTTCCAATAGTTATTTTACCTTGCGAATACAATATCGCTCCATTTGCAACCCCACATTCATCCCCAAATTCTACGTTCCATGGTGCCCATATTTTTACCTTCGGGTAAACGTGCACGCCTTTGCCAACTTTTGCACCAAATATTCTTAACAAAAAACGTCTCCAGCCATGAAGAGGTTTGGGAGAATAATTGAAGAAAATAAGTGCCACACAATTCCATAGAACCCGGGCGAGCCTGTTTTTTAAAGAAAATGAAGGCCCTGAATAAGCATCCTGATTTTTCATTATTAATAGCGGAGAAATACTGGCAATTTAAAAGCTGTTATATGAGTCTTTAAAGAAATAATGTTAATGAGTTAACGCCTCCACTAAACGATGTGAGGCAGCATTTATGGCGAAATGGTTTTCAAAGCAACTTTTCGCCCGAACTCCCATTATTTTTTTTTCGTCATTAGATAAGTGCAACCAGTCAGCTAACATTTCCTGAATTTTACTCTCTTTGTCATCTGCCACTAACCCTGCACCGCTATCAGCAATTTCTTTCCATATATTAACCTGATTAGAAATCAGTACTGGCTTTCCGCAAGCCAGCGCTTCTGCTACTGCTATTCCAAAGTTTTCCTGGTGACTAGGCAAAACAAATGCTTCGCATCCATAGAAAGCGCCCCATTTCGCATCTCCTGTTAGCATACCGACAAAGCGAATATCTGAACTTTTGGAAGCGAGTTGCTGAATGTGACGTCGTCCGTATTCTGTTTCTATTCCAGGACCGGCAATGACCAAAAGAGGCAAAATTGTGTTTAACAGCTTCAAATTTAAATAAGCGTTTATCAAAATATCAATTCCTTTCTTTTCATGAATGCGACCTATATAAAGTAAGTAAGGCAAGTTTGTATTAAAATCAGTTTTAATTTTAAATGCTTCTCGCATTGCTTCAGAAAATACTGGAGGGTTCTCTACGCCCAGTCCAACCACCAGTTCCTTTTTTGGCTGATAAGGTGTGAAGGTTTTTTTAGCTAAAATTTTCTCCATTTCGCAAGTAAATAATATGCCATTAGCCTCTTGAAGCACTTTTCGCTCTATTACTTTCCAGAAGATCCAGTTTCTCATTGCTTTTAGTCTTCTTCCAGGTGCTTTTTGAAAGTACGGATCAAGCATACCGTGCGGCATTACAAAAAAACCAGGAGCAATCCTATTTTTGTTTCTTAAGAGCGAAACCACTCTGCGGACTACATAAGACGTGTATAACCATAAACCGTGAACTATAACTATATCAAATCTTTCAATATCTGCCTCAAGCCATTTTAATAAATTGGGATTATAAGACCAAGGTGTTTTACCAACTCCAACAGCGTGAATTGGAAAAGTATCATTTTCGAGATAAGGAGCATCGGGCGAGTCTATGGTAACTACTTCACTGCTGATGTTCAAATCGGAAAGCCCTGCCATTATCATTCGCACAGCTTTTGACACACCTCCCAATTCTGGGTTCATTCCTGCAACCACATGCAGCACTTTTATAGATTTCATCTAATTTAAATAACGAAAATTTAAACTAATACACAAATCCTTCTGCCCGGGAAAAATACTTGGCACCGACAGGAATTTCTTGTAATTCCCGTGCAGGAACTCCACCGTACAAAGTCCATTTTTTGCTATAATTTTTATTTAAAAGAGATTTTGCGCCAAGAACAGAATTATCGGGCAGTCTTGATCCGCCCAAAACCACGACATTTGTGCCTACAAATGTATATTCTCCGATAAAAATTGGAGCACTATCCTGCCGGTTATGTATTATATTAATTGAGTGCGTTAACAATTGGGAATTATATCCTGCAATAGTCGAAAAGCGACCAATTTCTATCAGGTTGGTACAATCAAGATGATGATTTTTAGTTATGGCTGAGTTTTCCCTCATAATCAATTGTGCCCTTCTACCATCCTGGTGTTTAAAGTGTAGAGAATTACTTTCTGCAGGAAAGCCGGTTATCCAATTACTTCGCCCAATTATTGTATTTGTTTCCATCTCAATAAGATCCAGATGGATTGCCACTGAAAAGTGATCAATTTTTGATCCGGCAGCCATATGTAATTGTTTTGGGAATATCCATGCGAATCCAATATAGGCTTTTGGATCTATTTTATAGCCAAACATTTTATTTAATAGAGATCTTCGGATGAACCAAGGGAAAAAGAATGTAATTAACTTCAGAAACATTTATCAGTATTTATACATTATATTAAGTAGCTTAAGGTAAGCTGTAATCATTTTTTCTTTTTGAAACCGCTGTCCGTTTTCAAACCCTTTTTCTATAAGTTTCTCACGTAAATCTTCATCTTGCAGGGACAGAAATCCATTTGCAAAACTGTTAGGATTTGTTGGATCAAAATGTAACGCTGCTCCTCCACTGACTTCTGGCATGGGAGGAACATTGCTGGCTATAACCGGGGCACCACAGGCTTGTGCCTCAATTACCGGCCAACCAAATCCTTCAAATAAAGAAGGAAACACAAACGCCGAACATAAACTATAAAGTGCAACTAAAGTTTGATGATCCGGTTTTACAACTTGAAATATCCTGTTTTTAAGTCCTAAAGAATCAGCGTATGTGAAAGAGTCTTCATTCAAGCTCTCACCGGCAAAACATACATTTAGGCTTCCATGCATTTCCAAAACTTTAAGCATATCTAAAAGTAGCTTTCTATTTTTTCGGGGAAGGTCTGAACCCACGTGTAAAAGAAAGGGGATAGCGGCACTAATGCCCCATCTACTTAAAATATCTCTTGCTTCATTTAAATCCATTCGTTCAAAATCAGCATTATAAGAATTGTGGATGACTTGCCACCTTTTAGAAGTTGATGCAATATCAGGTACGAGCTGTCTAAATTGATCAAAGGTTATATGGGAAACAAAAGCTATGGACCTTGAGCGTTTCAAACTATTAAGTATCCAACTTTGAAGAAATTTTCCCAGCTTTGAAACGGGCTGTCTGCTTTTAGTATACCCTAGCCCATCCCTTATAGCGATTACATCGTGGCAGGTAATGCTTGTGCGATTAGCGGGCAGGTATTGTAAATAAGGAGCATTTGAATGATCACAAATGTGAAACCGTGTATTAGAATTATTTATATTCCTATTCCTTCGACGCAAACTTAAAACCAACGGGAAAACTACATACTTATCCAGGTAAGCTAACCACTTTCCGATACCTTTATTGGTTACTTTTGCTTTCGACCCAAATAAAATTGTTGGTGTCCAAATCTCCGAGTGTATGCCAGCTCTCTTAAATCCTTCATCCAGAAGATTGGCAAATCTTATCATACTTTCTTGCTTATCAGGAAGGTAGTTTCCTATAAGAATAACTTTCATTTTTTAAGGCCATTTTATTAAATATTCCCTAGTAAACAACTAAACCTCCCACCCTCGTATAAGAACAAACATCCCTTTGCTTTTTTAAAATCTCAATTATTTAATAGTGGGAAATCGATTTCTAATTTCTGAGTTCGAATTGTACTTTTTAGCTTACTAACATCTTTTTTAAGTGCTGCAAGAATAAACCCTCCGATAACTATAGAAAATCCTAATCCAGTAGGCTGGCCCCATTGGCTTTGTAAAATCGTCAAAAATCCAAAACTTAATAACATCCATGGAAGAAAGTTATTTAATTTCAAGTCGTTATAACAAGCTCGGGCAATTTTTAAACAAAATCCAATTCTTAGAGCAATAGAGGTAATCCCCAATAAGGGACCCATTTCTCCTATTAATCTGCCCCATTCTTCTTCCGCTATCAAAAAATTTGCACTTCCTGTTAGCAAGCTACTACCGACATTTGTTCCTAAACCAATACCATAACCAAAAAAAGGTAAATCATGTGAATTAGTCAATGCTCCAATCATACCACCGAGAAAACGATCTAAAAATACATTTTTAACCCCTCCCTCAACTTCATTGGCTATTTCAAATCTTTCAGTAAATGCATTTGAGGCAGTTTGAAAAAACCCTGTGTTACTTAAAACAAGCAAGGCAATTATTGCCGCAAAACAAGCAAATAAGAGTTTACCTAAGTATTTCGGGTTTTTTGCTGCGACAACAAATAGGAAAACAATGGCTATTATTAATTGAAATAACATAGTACGACTGATAGAAAGGGGAACTGAAGCCAAAAGACCTACTAAAGCACCTATTAAAGATATTTTATTAACTCCGTTTTGACTTATTAAAAAATATAAAACAAAACAGGCAACTAAACCAAAAAATTGGACATTCCCGGAAGTAAAAGAAAAAGTTCCGGGAGGTCTGAAAAAACCTTGAGAACCGCTGAACCCTGCACCTTCCATAGCACCTCCCACACCCCTGTTAACTAACGCAGACTGCGGACTATAGAATTGCATTGTAACCAAAATAGTCATAGGAATAGTTACCCATAAAAGAAATTTGCCGAATTGTATGACGTCTGCGCGATTTAATACTCTTCCAATAATAAAGATCAGAGGAAAATGAAAAAGAAAAATCCTTGTTCCATATAATGCTATCGCCAAATTCTGGTGTCCTAAAAAAATGGCAGTAAAAAAAGAAATAATACCTATAGAAACAATCCCTGTTAGGTAAATATTATAAGTTAACAGTCCTTTTTTCCAGGCGTTAAAAACCAGCCAAATGGCAATGGGATCCCTAACAAGAAGTAAAGGTGTAGACAAAAAAGGTAGAAACCATTTTCTTAATGCTCCTTCGAAAAGCAAAAGTAAAAAGTAAAGCCAAATACCTTGTTTTAAGGGTTTTATTGAGGCAGATTGCTCCAATTTTTGATAATTAATTGTTTTTGGTGCCCTTATCTTATCTAAGGTTTTCATAGTAGATATATTAAGATTTGAATGGACTGCTTTGAGGCTAACTGCTAACTATTGCTTGTGCAAGTTCAGCTCCGTAAACCTTCCACGGCCTTAATTTCGCTGTATTCATTGCTGCCTTACCTGCCTCTTCTACAATTTTCGGCTTGTTTAGTAATTCCTCAATTGCCAATATTAGGGAGTTCGTTGAACCCGCTTCAATTATCCATCCATTTTCTCCATGTTCAATAAGGTCCGGTCCTGCTGTACGATCTGTCGTTATTACAGGTGTGCCTTGCGACATTGCCTCAGTAATAACCAGACCAAAACCCTCAAAAAGTGAAGGGAAAACAAGTACGTCGTGTTCACTCATCAATTGAAGAACTCTTGAATGAGGTAAGCTTGGTATCCAAGTGTGTTGTTCTAAAGCCATATCGAGAGCGTGACATCCATTGTTGATTTTATTTCCGATAACTGTCAACTCTACATGTGAACCTATTGAAGCTACTGCTGCAAAAAGATTTGCGATACCCTTTCTCTGTGAAAGCCCTCCTACAAAAAGAATTTTAAGGCGTTTTTTAGTCAACAAATTTCTATAATTTCTTCTTTCAAGTACTGGGGGAAACCCATATGGAATAACTTTTATAGGAGCTAAATTTCCTGGAAAGCTGAGTAAGGTTTGAGCGGTAAAGCGACTGGCAACAAAGATTGTATCTGCCAACGATAGCTCATAATCTTTACGACTAAGTTTTACTTCAGAATCAGAAAAGCTCGTTAAAGTTGCCTGCCATTCAGGCCATTTTTGACATTCAACTTCTAATAGCTGTTTTGCTTTTCGCCAATAACCAATAGGGAGGTCATATAAACATTTAAGCCCTAGCCTTCTACCTTCGGTAAAGGTAGACAAGGCTGCATCTTCATAAGCATAAACAGAGCTAGCTCCTGCTTTTTTCCCTTTTTTCAGATGCTTTGCTACACTTTTGTCTATACTGCGATAAATAGAATCAATGGAAAGAAAACCTTTTTCATGCGTTGTCAATCCATTAATGCCATACTTTAAAGCTAAAAGCCTTCCTACTTCTTTCCAAGGATATGTTCGGGTCACATTTCTAAGATTACTATCAAAACTTCTGCGACAAATTTCAGGAGCAATTTTACCCAATGAATTAAGAATGGCACTTTCAAATAAAGCAATTGATGTATTAAATTCTAAAAGCAGTCCCGACTGTTTTAATCCGATTGCCGCCGCTCTTACATTTGCATTACCCGTAGGGTGAGAAAGAATTACCATATCTAATCAAGAATTGTTAATCATTTAATCAAATTTAAATTCAAATATTTCTAGCCATTGTTTTACTAATAAAGAAGATGAGAATTTATTTTTGTACAAACTTATTTGGGACTTTTTGGAAACGTTACCAGAATTTAAATCTGAAGCAAAAGAGAGCACTGCAGATTTTATTTCATGATATTTTGACGATGAAGGAATGACCCTTGTCGATAAGGGATCAAGGGCAATATCAGAAATTCCTCCTCTGTTGGTAGCTAACCACGGCAGGCCCACACTCATTGCTTCTAATAATGCTATAGGTAGTCCCTCCGAATGGGTAGAAAACAATAAGTAACAATCAAGGAAACTTACCACCTCTGATAATTCCTCATCTCCTCTAAATGACCCATGATATTTGACATTGCTAGACTGCTCAAAGTATAGTTTGGAATAAGAAGCGCCTTCTCCCCACAAATGAAATTCAATTTTATTCAAATCAGGATCTTTACTTAAAGCGCACAATGTTTCTATCCCTTTTTCAGGTATCAGACGACCAAAATATCCAAAACGTAATTTTTCGTGATTTATTTTTTTTAATACTTTAAGTTGACGTGAAAAACAAGGTATACTGTGAATAGTTCTATGAAGAGAAATCTCAATATCTCTGGCATTAGTTTTTGAGCATGCAATGACAGAATTAGCTAATAAAAGAGCCCTACGATAAGCGCGACCCCAAGTCAATTGATCATAATAATCCCCCGAAGAATGATGATGATGTATCCACTTTTTTGTCCTTAGTAATAGCTGCCTAAAAAAGTAAACGCTCTCGCCTTGTCCGTTAGTGTATACTGCGTGATACGGGGCTGCCGACAGCTTAATACCTAACAAACACAACCAGAAGTTTCTCAAATAGGAAGATTTATAACTGCAGAAATAGAGCTTTCTACAAACTTTTTCAAAAAAATCTATTGTTTCAGGAAGCATTTCAGAATTTAGTATAACCAAATCTATCCCTACGCCAGCTTTATTTATGTGATAGCAAAATTGTTGTAAATGGCTTTCTATACCGCCAGTAGCCATATGTTGTGTAGCGAAAACTAAAATAGATGTACCATCACGCATAGATTATAACAGAACTGTAATTTATATAATTTCAAACTTAAATATTCTGTTTTCTTCACACTTGCACAGAAAGCAGATAATGTCAACTTTCACTAAGAACTAAATCGCAAGTGCTTGTATAACCTTCCTCATTTTATCTAATTTCTGGCGTTTCTACAATTAGACCAGAGGAACGCTACATTGACCTAAACGACTCTGTGCCCTACTTCTAAAACTAATGAATTCATGTAATCCCTAATTCCCTTTTGGTTCTTTTCATCAATCTCTCAACCGCAAATTCAAATTTGCTTAAAAATTTCACTTCTTTTTCAAGTTCAACCACACTAAATTCATCTAATGCGCTACTGCAAGATGTCTTATTTTGTAATTCAGAAAAATGACTTCTATAAGTTGAAACGAGATGAACTGCGATAGTTCTTTCATCTACTTTTAACTTTTTCTCAGCCATAACTATCTGCCTTCTATTAAAAAAGGATACTTTTTTAGCGTTAGCAGCAAGAAATGACCACACTGCTTGTTCTAGCCAGGGATTACGTCTTTTAAGTCCTCGGTTTATAATTTCATCTTTTAGTAATTCCTCAATAAAGTCAAGACTAAATAAAGTTTTGGGAAAGTAAAAAAAACCCGAGTTTACCCGTGGATAAATAGGAAGTTTTATTTTAAAAAACTCCATAGGGGTAAATGAATAAGCATGTTCACTGTCTGATATAAACACTGGAAATTGACCAAACGAAGGCAGTTCAAAGCTTCTTAGAAAAAAAATATCGCTATCAATAAATAATAAATCGGCGCTATCATATAACATGACATCAAAAATTTTTTGCGCATAAGGAATATTATTTCTATACTGATCACAAAGTGGGTACCTGTATAAAAGACCTTTAAGTTTTGAATCTCTTTCCTTTTTTGCAACTATAACGACATCATTTAACTGAGCAGACAATAAACTTGCATCGTCTTCTGTAAGTGTACCATCTTCAAAGATTTGCAAAAATATTTTGTCTTTTGAATTTTTTAGAAAGCTATTCAAGCATTCAATAGAAAATTGTAAATTTTTGTGTCCTAACAACGTTTTCACAGTTAATGCTGCTCCCATTAAATTAAATATTTGGCTATTACTTTTGTTATCTGTTTTGTACTCCGAGTGCTATACCATTTTTTAATTTCCTCCTCAATTATCTCAAAATCCGCTTCAATGATATTTGTATCTAAAGTAAAATAATTTTTACCCTCAACTAATTTGTCATATAATATTCCCTCTTTCAGGTTTAGATTTATTGCAATAACCCCAAAAGCCGCATAAGCAGAAAATATTCCCGATTTACCTAAAATATCGGCAGGATATTCAATTGCTCCAAATCTGGCTTTATTCAGCAATATTGCTACTTCGTTAGGGGGCAAAGAACCTTTAGCAACAAAATTTATGGAAGGGTGACTAAAAGAGACGGAACCAGGACCGATATCATATATTTCTTTTACTTTTATTTTTTCTAATAAATTTAGAAATCCTCGATTAGTATAAACAGCTCTCCGTCTTGTATTAGAGCCAAACACCGCCATTAAATGATTTATCTTATCTATTTCTGATTTAAATAGATTATCCGGGATATTAGAGTAGATACCTGTACAAATATTATTAGAAGTTCGCTTTTTTATTAATTTTTGCAACATCGTTTTGTACACCTCGCAGTTGGTAAAAGTGATAAAGGATAAGTTGTATAGTTTTTCAACAATTTTTTTTTGAAAATAGTGCGAATAAAATGGAAGCTTAAACGGGTTATAACTTGAGGAATACAGTTCGTGAAAAAATACTAGAATTTTACAAACATAATTCTTTTTGTATTTCTCCAAACCTAAATATAGGTAAAAAGGCAAGCCGTTCTTTTCATAAGCATATCCCACGTAATGTAAGATAATTGTATCAGGACGCAACTTTTCCAAATCTCCATAAAGGTCTTTCCTATTTAATTGAATTACAGCTTCTTCAACTTCGTCATTAGATTGGTCTTTATCATACACGAGAAAACTGTTTTTCTTAAATCCTTTTTCTTTTAGGTTGTCAACCAGAATCTTGCTAAAATCACCTAATCCATTTATAGCTGGAGGTAAAGCTGGAGTTATATGAAGAATGCTCATTACTTTTATAAAAGTTGATTGGCTAGAAATACACCTTACTTACTGTCTTATTTATAAGAACTTGCACAGTAGAAGAAAAAATGGTTTATTCGTCGTAATATTATCTGTAATCCTTTAAAACTTTTATTAGGTAAATTTAATTTTCAAGAAACACCCCCAAGTTTTTGAAAAAACCCAATGGGGATAGGTACTCTTCCCAGATTGATCTCAGCTTTTTTTGAAGATTAATAAAGTCTGCGGCAGAGATGTTTTGATGAAAATCATAGACTATCTTATCAATATTATCTATATCTTTTTCCTCAATCCATACGCACAAGTTTTTCCAATCAATCATATGATCAAACGGGAGGACACAATTAGTATTGACAAATACAGGTATTCTGCCGCAACATAATGCTTCAAAAAAGCGAATTGAATTATTTCCTATGCCCCTAACACATAATGTGTAATCACTTCCTATAATATTATTAATAAAGTTCCTCCTAAACTGTTCATCAGATTCCTTAGTTCTACCCGTATTTAATTGGCCTTCAGGCCCGAATGCAAAATTAGATTTTATTATAAAGTTTCTTTTGACCCTTGTTGACTTTATCAATCCAATAATCGCTCTTGCACGGTAAGAATGTGAGGCACGGGAAGGCAATTTTCTCATAAGTCCTAAATAATTTGCCAAAAGCTTAACAGAAGAAATAATTTTTTCTTTTCCAAACTTAATAGACAACGGTGGAGCATAACCACAGAAACCTACAATAGGTGTTTTTTCCTTTTCACGAATACTCAAAGCGCTATCTAAGTACTGGTTAACAAAATCTTCGAAAAAATGAGGGTAGGAATAAGTGTTTTTAGACCTGGATGAACTTGTTATAGCACTATTAAAAATGATAGAATTTTTAATACCAATCGGACAGCTTGCTACTGCATCATGACCAGTAAATACTAATATTTTTTTATTGTTCTTTTCGACCAACTCCAGAAAAGGTTGTATGGCTGTCTCAAGGGGAGTCAAATCATGAGCTGAATTGTAATATAAAGGCAATAAGGCAACATCAGCTTCTTGAATCATATTCGTCAATTCAATATAATCATTAGCATGCAAAATGAATTGATCAAACCTGCTACTCATCATTTTACCCGGTTTATCTTCTTCGTTAAACTTTCCTATATATGGGATAAGTAATTCAACCGGATCTCCAAATTTCAAAAGTTCTAAATCCGTAAATATTTTTAATCTCATTATTAAATTTATAACTTATTGAAAGAGGCGTCGATAACAATATTGATAGTTCAAATTCGATGGCCTGTTTTTAATAAATTTCGCAGGTATACCTCCTACAATGGTGTAAGGTAAAACATCTCTGGTTACTACAGAACCAGCTGCAACAACTGCCCCTTTGCCAATTTTGACGCCCGGTAAAATAATAGCTCTGGTTCCGATCCAAGCAAAATCATCAATACTAACTCCCTTTATTCTACCTTCAAACATTTCTGAGTTGGGGTCGTGATCTGCAGTGATAATAAAAACCTCTTGAGAAATAGAGACACTATTCCCTATGTTAATATATCCTGTATTGTGTATTCTACATCTTGCATTAATTGTGGTGTAATCTCCTATAGCTAAGTTTTTTCCAAAGTCGAAAGAACAGCCCATAAAAACGGAGGATTTTTTTCCAATGTTAAAATTCATTAATCTCTTATAAAGCAAAAGGCGAATTGAGTGACTAGGAATTCTACAAATGACATAATTGCAAAAATAAATTTTAAGTTCAGAAAGTACGCTCTTCATATTGTTAGAATTTCCAAAATAAATCTTTCATTTTCATCAAATCAAACTTTTCTTCAGCTAAAACCTTTGCATTTACGGAAACTTCTTTGCTACTTTTTATTAAATCCCTTATTCGTTTACATAAATCGTTTTTTTCGAAAGTGTAACAACAAATAGCAGCATTTCCGTTAATTAAAACTTTCGCTGCAGCGCTATCGTTGGGTCCATGATATAATATAGTTCCTGCAGCTCCTAAATAACCAACCATTTTTGTTGATAGGCTGTACAAATGAAATAAAGGATCAGTAAATTTAATAGGCAGATATAATATAGATGCAGTATCTAATTCAGCCTTTAATTCATCTACATTTAACGAAACTGGTTTATATATCGTCTTAAAACTTCTATTGTTAAGAAAGCTAACTTTTTGCGTACCTCTTAAAATAAGTTCTATTTTATATCCTTCACTTATTAGCAAATCTAAACTATCGGCTAACACCCGAAATAATGGAAGGTAATCTAAATGAAGAAGTCCTGCAAAGTAGACGCTATTAACTTCGTTTTTCTCCAATGGTTTTAACGGCCTCGAAATTTCATGCTTATAGACCCCATCTGTAAAAATTTCAAAAGTAGCTTTTCCAAATAATTCACAATATTTCACACCCATCTCCTCAGAAATAACAAATCTTCTTGTTGCAATACTCCATAATCTTTTTGCATTATCGAAAGTACTTCCTGAGGTTGAAAAATAATCATGAAAAGAAGCCCATAATTCCTTGTTTTTTTTAACTATTTGATCAGAAAGCACAGATGAAAGTGCTCCATGATCTACAACATGTATTATATCGTAATCAATCTTATTTTCTGCAGCTTTAATTTTTTTTATTGTCAAAGGCTTAAAAGCAATATTTCTCAGCCACATGGTAATGGGCCTAAGACGCGATCTATACCAGGAACGATGTAAAGGAAATTGGCTTACAACTACTTGTTCTATTGCGCCATTTTTAATTGAGGCAATACTTTCCTGCAATACTAAACATGTAACCTCAGCTTCATGTCCTTCATAAAATCGTCGCAAAATTCTGCTTCCTCCCCCCGTCGAATAAAGTGAAAAAGGATGATATGATAATACTTTAACTTTCTCTGTCATTAACTTTATGAAAATGAAATTTAAGAATGAGATGTCCCTGCCGCTACTATTTGTCTGATTGTTTCTTCTAACGAGATAGTTATATCCCAGTTCGGATAATGCGCCTTCATTTTAGTTAAATCAGAAATATAACAAATATGGTCTCCTAAACGATTTTCATTGACATAAGTGTATACCTGTTTCTTTCCGGTAAACCTCTCCGTTATATCGAAGGCTTCCCAAATTGAACAAGAATTGTTCCTGCCCCCTCCAATGTTATAAACTTCCGCTACTCTCGGAGCTTGTATAAATTCTTCTATAAAACTTGCGACATCGTAAGAATGAATATTATCACGTACTTGTTTACCTTTATACCCAAATACTTTATATTCCCTATCTTCCAAATTACATTTGATCAAGTAACTTAAAAATCCGTGAAGTTCAACACCCGAATGATTTGGACCTGTAAGGCAGCCACCGCGAAGACAACAAGTAGGAATACCAAAATAACGTCCATATTCTTGCACCATTACATCTGCAGCTACTTTTGATGCCCCAAAAAGGGAATGTTTAGACTGATCAATGGAAAAATCTTCAGCTATGCCATCGATGTAGATTGGATCAGCGTAGTCCCATCTTGTTTCAAGTTCCATCAAACTAATAGTGTTTGGACGATCTCCGTAAACTTTGTTAGTAGACATATGGACAAATGGAGACTCAGGACATGCTTGCCTTACTGCTTCCAGCATATTAAGAGTGCCAACAGCATTTGTATCAAAATCGTCGAAAGGAATAGCTGCAGCTCGATCATGAGAAGGTTGGGCTGCGGTGTGTACAATAGCATCCGGCTTTACCTCTTTCAGCAAATTTAAAACGCCTTGTCTGTTTCGCAGATCGAGCTCATGATGAATAAAATTGTCTTTTAAAATAGCTTTTAGCCTGTTTTGATTCCAACGAGTATCTCCTTGCGGACCAAAAAATATAGCCCTTTGATTATTATCTAAGCCGTGTATTTCCCAGCCTAAATTAGCAAAATGAATACATACTTCCGAACCGATTAGACCTGAAGAACCCGTAACTAATAATTTTTTCATTGTATACATAATTTAATTGAAGCCGGATTTGTTAACATTAAGAACAGACAGAACAATTCTGGCTGAAATAGATTAACCCTAACGATAATTAATGTTGTTTATTTATATATTTTCCCCAAAAACCTTTGTCCTCACCAAAGTACACACCATCAACTCTGCTCCAGCCGTGACAGCCAAAGGGTAAATGGTTATTGTTTAATTTGAAGATATATTGAGGGAAACGGTCAAAACTAAATTTTATAGCCGTTTCTATGGAAGGTACATTAATACTGATGTTAGAACCTGCGGCAAAATGATAACTGTAAAAAATATCTTCATTTATCTTATTTTTTCTATAAAAGTTAAGAAGATAGCGTACTGTATTATGATATCCCACACTTTTAAGAATTAATAATAGAAAACCTTTTAAACTTTTGCAAGCCTTGTATTCACAAAATAGTTTTCTTATTCCTTTGATATTCTTTTTCCAGGTAAGCACCTCAATGAACTTTGAAATTTTACGCAGCGAAAACCCTCCATTACCTACTACTGTTATTTCAGTTCCCTCTTCGAAAGGTCCATAATTATTAAATAAAGGAGCACCTATATAATCCAAACCTTGTTCACACCATTCTAACAATTCATCTTTGAATACCCAACAGTCTAGCTGGTAAATTAAAAGGTATTCGTAATGGCTGAACCTGTCGTAAAACGCTACCCCCATCATCAAAGAGTTGTAACCTTCAATATCCTTGAAATAATAATCATCAAAATATTCATTTTCTACAGGAAAGTCGCCCAATAAACTAATATAATTTTTATAATCAGCTATATTAAGTTGCTCAGGACATACAAGAAAGATATCATATTTATCCCCCAACACTGTAAAACATTGGGTAATGCTTGCTAACTCATCTAAAGAAAGCTTATCCAAGTTTTTATATACAGGAATAGTAATACATACCTTTTGCTGGCCTGAAGTCTTCATTCTTAAAATCTAAAAATCGATTTATAAGTTGGTTTTTGATCGGCAGGATCATTATTTACATTTCTCAATTTTCTGATTCTAAAAAAAACGTAGAAAAAATCAGTTATCAATTCTATCAGAACAACAAAAATGTTGAATTTAATAATACCTATGATGGAAGAAATATCAAATAAAAGAATTGCCACTATAAAGGACGCAATATGCCTAACCATTCCGATTATCGGATTATAAGTCCATCCTCTATTATTATATAAAGAAAGAATTACGCCAATGCTTAAACTTAAACAGCTACTTATGACATATAACACAAGTTCTTTATGTAATCCCGAGTATTGCCTGCCTAAAACGGAAAGTATCAGTCCAGAAAAAACCCAGGTAGCTAATGTTAAACAAACTCCTAAGATGAATAGCCCAAGTAAAATTTGAATATATCTTTTTAATAGGAGGCTATAATTGTCAGGCAATCGGGCAAATCTTGGCAATACCAGAGTTGAAAATAAGGCGCTAAAAATACTTACTAGCATTGCAATTCGACCTAACGCCCCAATTTCAGCAACAGCAACTGTTGATCCAAACATTGAGATTAGAAAGATTGTTATTTGACCGGTAAAACAATAATAAATAATACCTGGCAAAATACGTTTTACTACCTTCAATATATCTTTTCTAATTACCTTATCTGCCTGTTGATCTTTACCAGTAAAAGTATTTGCAATACTCCTCAATTTTATATTACCATAAATGCGGGGAATTCCACTGGCAAGTATAGCAACAAAAGTGTAAGGAAATATAAATAAGGTAAGGCCGCTAAGTAGTAACCGCCCTGTACTTACTGTTATCTGGTTTTTTTGTAAAAAATTAATATCCTGATGCAGCTTAGGAACTATCTCAAATAGGGAATCAGATAGGGCCGCTAAAAAAGCGGGTATTAATGAGGCTATTATTAATAGTGCCGTTAGCCAACTTGCGCCATGGCGGAATAATAGATACACCAGTATAGGGGAAGAAACGAGAAGACTTACCACAGCAAATTTTCTCCTTAAATCAAGTCCCGTGGCCAGAACAGCCCCTAATTTTTCTTTATCCTGCCATACTTTTCCTCCTTGTGCCATAACTCCTGTCGAAATACCTCCATCAGCTAAAAGTGTCATAGTTCCTAACATTGTGTTTGCTAATGTGTACCAGGCATATTCGGTGGTGGGCAGCAGGCGTATAACCAACAACCCACAAACTAGTCCCAAACCCTGCACAATTGCTTGAGAGCTCCCTGTAATGGTGATTAATTTGAACCATTTATAAATCCTCAGATACTGCGAATTTGTAGTAAGTCCGGAAAGGGTTGATTTCATAAAAGATGTACGGAAATGAGTGTTAAATAAGAAATGTAGTTAGACCGTATTCAATTTTTTTTTTTTCTTTTTCACACCATTAGAACTCCCATAATTGTAATTACTGCCATATCCATAGCCGTAGCTATTGTCGTCCTTTATATCATTTAAAATTAGATTTATATTACTTAACGACTTATTATTTACAATCTCGTTTACAAAATCAAGTTGTTTTTTGGTAGTTTTCTCATTGCGAATAACGTATAAAACGATATCGCTAAAGTCTCTCATTATAAAAGGATCACTTACCAGACCTGCGGGAGCAGAGTCAATAATAACATAATCGTATTGTGCTTTTAAAGTTTCAAACAATCGCCCCAAATTATCTGCCAATAGTAAGTCTGCAGGGTTCTCCGGAACAGGTCCTGATGGATACAGGTGCAAACCTGGAATATTATCTATAACATGAACAATTTGAGAAATATTATTTATGTCTCCACTTAGATAGTTAGTGAGACCTTTATTATTGTCCAGGTTCAAACTATCAGAAATATTGGGATGCCTGATGTCAAATTCTAGCAACGCTACTTTTTTGCCAGGCATAGCAAAAACAGCAGCTAAATTTAAACTCATAAAAGATTTGCCTTCTCCGCTGTTTCCGGAGGTTACTAATATTGTATTTTTGTTCTTATCCTTTAATAGAAAGGAAAGGTTAGTCCTGATCGCCCGAAATTGTTCTCCCACTACACTTCGGTCAAGTACAGCAATAACCTGTTTCTTTTTAGAGGGAATGTGAGCAACTTGTCCGACAATAGGAAGGGAAGTAACTCTAATTACATCTTCTCGTGAAGTTATTGTATCATTGAAAAGATCTTTAAAATAAATAAAACCGAAGGCTAAAAATAAACCAAGAAGAGCGGAATAAATATAAATATTGCGAGCGTCTGGTTCAACTGGTCCATACCCTATCGCTATGTCTAATTGCTTATAGTGAGGAACGGAAGATGTTGTGCTTGATATTGCTGCCTCTTCCCTTTTCTGAAACAAGTATAAATACAATCCTTCGGTAATGCCCTGCTTTCTTTTTATCTCCTGCATCACCCGTTCATTGTGTGGAACAGAAGACAAGGCGCTTCTATACTGATTGTTTTGTTCCTGAAGTCCTCTCTCTTGTAAACGTAGGTTTTTTGAAATATTACTTAAGCTTTCCAGAATGCTGCTTCTAATATTATCTATCTGCGTGTTTAAATCCTGCATTACAGTACTGTTTGGCGCTACAAGTGGAGCTTCTCGCTCCCTTCTTAACTGCAATTCGTTATACTGGGTGATGAGAGAAGAAAGTGTCGCATCATTTAAACCGAGCGACGATGGAACCAATTTACCGCTTGAAGGATTGTTAAAATAATTTAGTATCATCGAAACAATCTCTTGCTGTATTGCTAAGTCTTTGATATTTTTTGAAACTTCGTTAGCGTTTCCTAACGATTGTGCCGATTGGCTTTTAATGTCAATCAGTTGGTTGCTTCCCTGATAATTCTCAAGATGGCCTTCAACGCCCTTAAGTTCTCCGGTAATACTTGCAAGCCGATCATCGATAAACTGAACCGTACTATGAGAAAGCTTATTTCTATCTTCTATATCTGATTGATTAAATTCATTAAAAAGTGCATTCAATACATCTTTGCCTTTTTCAATATTTTCTGTTTTTACTGTTAATTGTATAGCATAAGTTTTAGTATCATAAGGCTTTACTGTATAATTAGCAGCCAAATTAGCAGCAATCATTGAAACAGGTGCCCATATCACTACATATTCTCCATCTCCATTTTGGATTTTCACTTTTGGTGAAAGCTCAAAAACTTGATTATTTATCACGAAAGGCTGGTTCCAACGGAATGAATATTCTTTTTCATCTTTCTTTTCACCAAAAACAAAATTACCGCCAGTAGTATCTATCTTTTTTATGTAAAACTTGTATATATTATTAGGAATCGACCCTTTAGCAGTTAATGTGAAAGGAGCGTCTTTGTATATCTCTATATCTAATATCTTACCTTTTTTTAGGTAGAGAATATTAAAGTTATTTTTCTCTACAGTCCTCTCCATCAGGTTCTTGGCGTTAAGCATTAGCAGCTCGTTATTTATGTTTATCTCTTTCTTACCGCTTAACGCTGACTGCACCAAATCCGCATCGGAATTACTTCTTGCGCCAATAACTAACAACGTTGTACTGGCCATATATTTGGGAACCGTATATTTTGCATATAAATAGCCGACCCCGACGCACAAAATAACGCTGACTAAAAATAGAGGCCATTGTGCGAAATATTTAGAAACCTTATCTTTAATACTAACCTGGCTTTGTTCTTCAAATAGCCCGTTTTCTTCTTTTCTCATAAAAATTATCTTCTTAAATAAACAAACAATGTAAGAATAGTTATTCCAATACCTAAAAAAGTTGTATACAAACCTATTTTTCTTTGCGTTTCAATATCCGCATTTAATGTTTGAAGCCTTTTGTTATTCGGCGCTACATACACTATATCATTAGGTTGTAAAGTATAAGCCGGAGATGAAAAAACTGTTTTGCTTCTTAAATCAATTTGGTAATAAACCTTCCTACCATTTATTTCGCGTATTACCATTACATCATCACGTCTCCCGTATTCAGTCAAATCGCCTGCGGCAGTTATTGCATCAATGATTGTCACTTTATCCGTTACGAATTTTTTTGCCCCCGGCGCTCTTAACTCACCGAGCATATTAATATTGTAATTGGAAAAACGAACTATTATAGAAGGATTTTTAACATAGTCAGAAACTTTTTCAACTAAAAGCGCTTGAAGCTGATCTTTTGTTAACCCCGCAGCCTTAACCGTGCCTATAACTGGCATTTCTATATTTCCACCAGCACTGACTTCATATCCTTGTGAAGTCCCACCAGAACTGGCGCTACCATTTGAAGCCGAAGTCGAAGATGATAAAATATTAAAAATAGCTGCCTGCTCTTGATTAAGCGTTTTACTATATACTTGAATAAAGAGTAGATCGTGTGGTTGAATTACCGTCTCTTTTTGCTGTACGCCTACGTTATCTTCTGTCCCCTGAAAATAAAGGAAATCTTTTTTAATATTGGCAGTACTACAAGCAGATAAAAACAGGATAAGGATTGCGGAGACGATCAGAACCTGCGAATTTGTAAATTTACTTTTTAATCTCATGAGATAGATGTGGGTGAATACATTGAATTTTAGGAAATAATTAAATTAATTTTAGAGTTTTAACAAAAGCATTAGTAACAAAGTCAAGATTATTTGAAAGCTTCGCTAAACTCAGTCACATTTACGACCAAGTTTCAATTGAAAATTTTCACTATCTAGAAGAAATTACCTTTCGGTAGCTTTCAAATTGTACCTATAACGCTAATTCTGACTTCTGCAAATATTAAAATTCTTTTTTTATTTCTTTTTTTTTGTTTTGAAGAACCTTAAAGACGGAAGTATTTTTAAAATGGCTGCTTTATTTGCTCTCTCCGCAGTTAACGGTTAGCCAGCATAGTAACAAACGTTTTTATTTAATTGAAATTATTTATGGACAAACAAAAACTCTTTTCTTTTTTTAACACGCCGTATATTAATTTTTTTAAACTTTAGTCTGCCTTTCCGATCTAGGATTATAACAATTAAAACACTCTATATGAAAAAGATCATCATTAGCACGATGGCATTTATACTCACAGTTTCAGCAATCGCTCAATCAACTGATAATAACACTGCCAATAAAAAGTGGAGAAAAAGGGACTTCGGGCAAAAGCAGTTTAAAAATGGAGCGAACCTTGACTCGTTGCATTTGTCGGATGACCAGAAAAGGCAAATAAAACCAATTAATGAAAGCTTCAGACAACAAATGAAGGATTTGAATAAACAGGGATCCATAACAGTAGATGAACAAAAACAAAAGCGGGAAGCACTTATAAAAGAACATAAAGAAAAGGTATCGGCAATTTTAACTCCTTCACAAAGAGAGCAAGTTGCCAACTATACAAAAGATTTTAAAAAAGGCAGACAAAGTCGAGGTGGTGGCGATAGGTTTAGCAAGCTAACAAAAGACCTCAATCTTACCACTGAGCAGTCAGCGAAAGTGGCATCGATTAATACTACGTTTCGAACAAACCTGAAAAATCTAAGGATTAATACTTCTCTCACTGAAAATGAGAAAAAAGAACAAATGAAAAGCCGGATGAAGCAGCACAAATCTGATATGGAGGCCGTGCTTACCAACGATCAAAAAGAACAACTTAAGTCGCTCCAGAAAAATCGCACTAACGGTACTTTTGTTAAATAAAAAAGAAAAAGTATACTCCTTGTTGTCCAACATAAAGCAGACCCTAGTGTCTGCTTT
>JBBPZJ010000476.1:0-7407 GCA_038199395.1 Chitinophagales bacterium | reverse complement strand
CACAATAGAAAGAGCAGTTATTATGGCCGAGGATGAAGTGCTATCTGCAAATGACATTATTTTTTCACCTATCGAATCAAACAGGCCTGCCGATGATGAGCCCGATGAGTTGAATTTAAGTTCGGTAGAGAAGAATACCATCCTTCGGGTGATTGAAAAACACAATGGAAATATTTCAAAAGCAGCAAAAGAGCTTGGCCTTACCCGGACAGCGTTATATAGGAGGTTGAGTAAATATGATATTTAAAAAGGCGTAAGGTATAGGGTTAATGTTGTCGCTCGGTGGTGTAAGGAAGAAATGCCTTCTGTAAATTTGTACTTACAAAACATTAACTCCAAACCTTTCGTAACTTTATTTCTTAACTTTAGTACCAAATATGAAGGCGCATTCTACTATAAAGCTGTTAAACCTGTTTCAGTCCCTCGCACCAAATGTTGACAAGAAGGCTGCGGAAGAATTAGTGCAGGTGCTTGCAGAAGAAACACCGAACCATGATGAACTGAAACAGATATATTTAACCAAAGACGACATGATTACTATTGTTAACAAAATAGATTCAGCAAAGAATTCAATTATTGGATGGGTTATAGCAGTAGGTTCTTTAATTATTGCTATTGTCAAACTCACATAGGTGACCGAATTAAAACTTCCCCCACAATTTGTAGCAATCTTTCTGATAATGATTCGGAAGACCATAAAGTTATTTTTATAAATTTATTCCTAAAGAGCGATTTTGAGGTAAATGAGATATGCGATGAAAAGTTTAACCGATGCTGATATGGAAGCATAGTGCAATAAATAATTATTAAAAAACTTGCTTGCAGTAGTGATACGTATCTTCTATGTATATCTTTTTGAAAAACAGGCCATCCAACGCCAAACTCAAAACCTTTACACCCTAAACTGTAGCCGTTATCATGATTTTTAAAAACAGTGAGTGGAGAATATTAGTAAAGGTTTTTATTCTTTTTATAGCTCTTTTTGCGGAGTCTTTTTTTCTTTTCAAGCAATGGTATCTCGCCGCAGCCCTTACTTCTCCCGTTATTATCTATTTAATTGTTGATTTTTTTAATTTTAATCGTAAAGCTCAGCAGGAGCTAAGTCAATTTGTGGAAGCAATACACTACAGAGACTTTTCCCGCAATTTCGATGTCAAACATGCACCAGCAAATATTCAATCTTTACGAAAAGGCTTTAATGAAATCAATTCAACCTTCAAAGTTATTAGCAAGGAAAAGGAAACACAATATCAATACCTGCAGAAAATACTTGAGCTAGTTGATACCGGTATTCTGTCGTTTAAACACAATAACGGCGAAGTGGTGTGGATGAATGAGACATTAAAGCGCATGTTACATTTACCATATTTAAAAACTATTCATTCGCTCGGAAAACGGGATGAAGAATTATACAACCAGGTAATTGCCTTAAAGCCGGGAGAAAGTAAAATTGCTACTACACATGCTGAGAAGAAATCTTTTAAAGTGCTGTTGTCAGCGACGGGTTTTCAAACCGATGGAGAGAAGTTTACGCTGATTGCTTTTCAAAATGTAGACGAAGCCTTGGATGAAACAGAATCGAAAGCCTGGCAGAAATTACTTAATGTAATGACGCATGAAATCATGAATTCTATTGCCCCTATTTCTTCACTTGCAGATACTTTAAAAAATCAACTTGAAGTATCGGTAGCGGATTTAAGTAATACTGAGGGCAGCATTGATGATTTGAAGCTCGGTATCGATACAATAAGAAGAAGGAGTGAGGGGTTATTAAGGTTTGCTGAAACCTATCGTAATCTTAATAAGATCACCACCCTTAACCTAACAAAAATTTACGTCCGTGACTTGTTTGAAAACCTCAATACTTTAATGGAGCCAACACTGGAAAAAAAGAATATTGAAATGGAAATAGTGCTCAAAGATCCAAGCCTGGTGGTGGAGGCAGACATTAGCCTTGTAGAGCAGGTTTTGATTAACCTGGTCGTTAACAGCATTGATGCCGTGAAAGATCGCGACGATGCAAGGATCGTTTTAGCTGCTGAACAAAATAACAATAAAAAAATAGTCATAAAGGTTGCCGATAATGGACTTGGAATGAGTGAAGAAATTCTCGATAAGATTTTCATTCCTTTCTTCAGCACGAAAAAAAGCGGCAGCGGCATTGGCCTCAGCCTTTGCAAGCAAATAATGATGCTGCATCATGGCAACATACATGCACAATCTATAGAAGGGCAGGGCACAACTTTTCTACTACAGTTTTAACATCTCTTTCTGTCAATGTAATCATCCCAGCTTCTGGTGAAGGCTCTGTTCATATTTTTGTCCTGATGGATCCCCTTGCCTTGTGTAAGAGTAAAGGAGCCCTTGACATTTTATCGTAATCGCCTTAGTCACTTAAACTTAAGCTGTCTATAATTGCTTTAATAGTTTTATCATCTACATTCTCAAATTCAGACTTGTCGTAAATGGTCAGCAAGAAGATTTCTTTGTTATCAGTCACCACATAAGTTATTATTCTAGCGCCGCCACTTTTCCCTTTCCTTTTACTTTTTATTGCAAGTCGAATTTTGTAAGTGTCATTACCTAAAGATGTGCCTGTCTCTGGTTGCTTTTCGAGTATAGCACTTAATTCGTATAGCTCTTGCTTTAGTGAGGGGAATTTTTTGATAAGTCGTTTAGCTTCTCTTTTAAACTTGTCACTCGGTATAACACTAAAGTTCATCCAGGAATTCGTTTAGTGTCGGTTTATGTTCTTTTATTTGTTTAAGAAGAGCGACTTGCTCAAATGCTTCTTTTAGGTCAGACTTTAATTTGAAGGCCTGTTCATACTTTTTAAGCTTTGCAAGCACTCTTTCCCACTCTGTTAGCGGTAACTGAACAGCTTGTGTCTTACCATTTATATCGCTTAGGTATTGAAGTGCAATTTTCATGAGTCAAATTTAAGAAGTTTTTGTCCAACAGTAAGCTGTCAAAAAAGGTGACGCACAACGTTTCGGGCTTAGCAATGTGCGGGAGTTTTTATGAGCTACTGCCCAACGGTAGTACTAACGTTAAATAGAATCTTGTCCTGCCAGGTCTCCTTGCCTGACCCTTGCGTAAAAGCCAGGGGACCCTGGCATTCTTACATAGCATCATCAAAAAAGCTCTCACAATGAACGGGTACAAGTGCATCTAATTTGTTTTTCACATGATCGCTGCACTGCTATATTCATTTTCCTCCCAGTATTCCAGCAGCTTCCATTTTCCACGAACACAATTCAAATGCTATGCGTGGTTCTCGCAGACATAGTACAATTTAATAACTAATTGCTTTTGTGTAGCAGAATGCCGGGGTCCCTTAGCCAACACTCAAGGCTTTGAAGTAGACCCCAGCGGGACGAAACGCCCGGGTCAATGGGGTGTATTTTAAATAAACAACACCGACCAGGCAACATTATTTAGAATTTATATTATTACTGCCACCGTATTATTTATTAACGAAAGAAAGTGGAATGTTTAGTTTAAAGCTAACGTTCCTTCCCATATTATAAATTCCACTATGGCCGGTAGAATTGCCGGGATAAGGTTCAAAGTATTTAAGCCGGTTAAGATGCGATTGGTAAGCCACATCAAAAAGGTTGTCGGCAATTATTGAAAAGGTGAAAGCCGTTCTGCCTTTTTTATTAGTGATATCAGCTCCAAATCCTGCATTTATTAACTGATAGGCTGATGTAGGCGTTTCTGTTCCATAAGCCAGGTAAGCTCTGTTTTGCGCTGCGTAATTTTCGAGTTGCACTTTTATAAAAGCATTTGAAATGTGCGTTGATAGTTTTCTAAAGTTTCCCCTTAATTCAGAAAAAGTATGCAAAGGCGGTACAAATGGCAGGTACTTAGCGCTGTCGGGTACGTATTTTTGGTTGTTTACTCCTTTATTGTAAGCGTACACTACCGACAATGAATTTTCGATGTGTAACCAGTCGAGCGGGTGCGGGTGAATGTCGAAGCTTAATTCAGCTCCATATAAATGAGCCCGTGCTGCCTGAAACTGGAAAGTCTCATTACCGGGAACAATCACCGAGTCTTGTCCGTTGCGATTGAGCAACTTTTGGTTAAAAATATAATTAGTGATATTATTATTAAACAGCTCTGCATTAATAGTAACATGTGGTGTATTATAATTAATGCCGATGTCTTCCTGCAGGTTAAATTCCGGCTTAAAGTTGAGGTTGCCTAATTGGTAAATATTTGTTCCCGGATGAACACCATTTGCAGAAATCTCTGAAATATTCGGAGCCCTGAAACCTCTTCCAATATTAAACTTAGCAGTTAGATTGTCTGAAAAACGGTATGATAAACCGGCACTGCCGCTGATACCTGAAAATGTATGTTTATAAGCGTAAAAGGGGTTATCGGCTCCCGTTCTGCCAGCGCCATAAACTGCATGAAAAAATCCGGTAGCAGGCTCTTCTTTAATGTACAATTCTTCATTATTAAAATTCCTTACATCGTACCTTAAGCCTCCGGCAACTTCAAGTTTCTTCATCGACTTCTTTACAAATACAAAGGGACCTGCATCAAACTGATGATAAGAAGGAATGACGAAATCAGTGCCTTTTTCAACATTATTAGTCTGGTACATTCCATTGATGCCGCCCGTTACACTCCAGCCGTTCTTTTCAGAAAAATAATATTTGGCGTCGTAAGAGTAAGTATTTAATAAAAGATAAAGACCTGCAACCGTTGGAGCCTGCGGATGGCTAAATTCTTGCCTGATGCTTTTTTGATACGCAAGATTTAGAGCCAGGCGTCCTTTACCCAAAACAAAACTATTTGCAGTGTACAACCTGTAATGCTGAACTCTTTGATGAATAGGCGTAATTGTATAAGATGTTAGTTCTTTGTCTGAAACAATCGGTCTTATAGTATCGGCCTCGGTTATTTGTTTTGTAAATCTTCTTGTTGCCTTGTCTCTGCTTCCGTCAGGTATTTCCTGCAAATTATTAAAAGTCGAAAACCCTGCATGAGAATACCCCCAGCTTCTGTTGATGCCCACAAGTCCGCTGAAGTCAGTTTCTCTAAAAGCGGTTCCGTACACCCGGCCATCGATTTTGTTACGGTAATTGGTGGCCATTTTATGAGAAAACGTACCACGCCAGGTAAAAGAGTTTTTGTTGCCTCCAAGGGTAGCTGAATTAGCAATTAAGCCATTATTAGTTTGATACTCGTTGTAGACATTTCCCACAATCGTACCTTCCGTTGCCGGGTTTGCGGGTATCAGGTTCACTACACCTGCAACCGCATCAGAACCGTATATCAAGCTGGCGGGTCCTTTTACCACCTCTACTCTGTCTACAGTGTTCTGGTCTACTTCTATGCCGTGTTCATCACCCCATTGCTGGCCTTCCTGCCTTACGCCGTCATATAAAGTCAGTATCCTGTTAAAGCCAAGCCCGCGAATAAAAGGCTTCGAAACGTTAGGACCTGTAGTAACGGCATTAATTCCCGGAACATGAGATATTGCATCAATAATGTTTGTACTAAGGTTTTGCTGGAGATATTGCCTGTTTACCGAAACAATAGGTATGGGATTTCTTCTTATAGAAGTGGCTTTAGAAGAGCCCGTTACAACTACTTCCATTTCCTCTGTGATAGATTCCTGTAAAACAAAATCAATTGTTATGTTATCGGTAAGGGAAATACTTTTTACGTCGCTTTTATAACCTATGTACCCTGCCTGGATTATATAATCTCCTGCCGGAAGATTTGATAAAGTGTAGTTACCGTTGTCGTCGCTTGCCACGCCAGTCTTGAGATCAGGAATATAAATGCTTGCGCCCGCCATGGGGCTATTGTTTTTGTCATTCGTAACCTTACCTGTAATTGAAAACCTGGCAGAACGAGTTTGGCGGGCAGTTATACTGTTCTGGGCAGTTATAGAAAAGGGAAATACATATATGGAAAGAACAATAACTAAAAATGATTTCATCAATTGATGTTTTAAAATAAAAAATGGCAAATAATACACCATTTATAATAATGGGTTTATTACTGCAATTAATTGAGCCAATTAGAGATTTAGAAAACGCTGTATAATTAACAGTTTGGAGGACCACGCAATTCAGCGTAGAAGTGATGTTGAGAATAGAAAGTTATACTTCTAATAATAACGAAAGTTGATATAGTAACAACAGGTGCAATCTTTACCGGAGTAAAGAGAATGAGGTAGTTGGTCTTGCAAACGAAACTATTGAAGTGACAATTAACTCCTGCTTTAGCAACCTCGTTAGTGTGTTTATGATTGTGAACAACGTCATAATCAGAATGAGCGAAAAACAAATCGTGCAAAACAGTTGCAGGGGTGATACTTAAAGCAAATACGCAGATAAGCAAGAAGCTGATTAGTCTTTGCAATATGGTTTTAGCTGTTTCCAACATTAATTCTGTAGCTAAAAATAGTGATTTGTCTGTTAGTAACAGTTTTTAATAGAAACACCGTTTTCGGTAATAATGGCTTTGGTTTTATAGATTTTGTTGATTGAGCCAAATTATTGGCACACAATAAGAAGCGGGCATTATTGGTCTCAATACGTCGGCTGCAAGTCAATTTACTGTTCATTAAAAAAACTTTAAGGCTGCAAAAGCTGAAGTCGTCTTAGTCTGTGTAAATGGAGTTACTGAACAAAGAAGAACAATAGATTTAAAACGGTCAAACAAAAACATCATATTTAATACCAGTCGAGTTGCAGCGGGTGTCTATCTGTAAAAGTGGTAAGTGAAGAAGAAATACAGACCGCTAAAAGTCTTAGTGCAACACTAACCGGTAAAACTACATTGATAGAAACTGGCTGCTTCAAAGATGAGGCGGCCATTTTTTATTTATACTAAACGGTCTTGTTTAAGCTGGAGTTGCATTCATTCTATTGAAAGCACCTTTTACTTCTTCCGGAGTTGCCTTAACCATTGCTTCGCTGAATCCAAAAGTCAGTTCCGTTTTTCCTTGCTTTAGTTGCTCAAATATTGATTGAATAAATTCACTTACAGGAGGAAACGCATCGTGTAAACCTTTTCCACCAAGATCTGTATTTAATGCAGGTGGAATAATTTCAATTACTTCAATACTTTTTGCTTTTAACAGGTGTCTTGCAGATAAAGTAAAAGAATGAAAAAAAGCTTTTGTAGCACAATAGACAGGCACTTTTGTTAAAGGGACAAAAGCCAGTCCCGACGTCACATTCATAATAGTATCTAATTCTACTTTACCAAGTTATGATGAGCCTTTATTTCTTTCTATACTTCACGCTGCATAAGAATGTGCAATGTTATTATCAAAGAATTGAAAGTTGAGGGTTAATAATTTTTCGAGTTCAGTTTTATTGGTTTGATTGATATTTTCAAAAAAGGATGTAATTGCCTTGTGAAAGAGCGTTG
>JBBPZJ010000475.1:0-2324 GCA_038199395.1 Chitinophagales bacterium | reverse complement strand
GGTGATAAGGGGAAAAATTATTAATAATGATAAATTCATAATCTATTTTTTAAGTGCCAGCAGCACGAAATGTTAGTAAATAGAAAGCAGTTAAAACATTATTCTTCTAATTGCCATCGGCACGACATATTAGTAGCTTAATGAAAAACACGTCAATTTAGCTCCGCAGGAGCGAAATGTTTCAGTCATAGAATTTAAACAAATATTTTTCATCATACGCTATTTCATAGTTCTTCAAAAATTCAAGATATTCTTCTTTAAAATTTCTTTTTTGATGATGCAACGGCTGATTAAAAATGTACCTCACTTCTTTTACCAATATTTCGCTCCTATGGAGCTGAGACGATTTGTTGTTTCAATTCTTCTTCTACCGATATTACGCTCCTATGGAACTCTTTCACGGCGCTTTCAAAAACTCAAAACTCAAAACTTTAAACTCCCTTCATTTCCATACATAAATAAATAAAATGGCTAACCCGGCTATGCCTCCAAAAAAATACAGCGCATAGCTTTGCACTTTTCCTGATTGCGCAATTTTTATTATGTTAGCCGTAGCGCCTGTCACCGATGCTAATCCATTTATAGCTCCATCAATAATGTTACGGTCTATCCACGCTGCCGGTCTTCCAATGAAATTGAAGATGATCTTTTTTGTCACAAACAGGTATAATTCATCAATATAAAATTTCTTTTTAGCGGCTGTATAAACGCTGCCCAGCGAAGCGGCAATTTTCGCAGGCACATCACTTTCTTTCTTATACAGTTTTGCTGCAAGTAAGATGGCAAGAACAGACAAGCCTACGGGTGCAATTGAAAAGACCAGGTGTAGGTGGGTCTCCAGTGGTGTTCCATTAAAAGTGATGAATTTGGAGAAGGGAACCAATCCGGCAACAACGCTGCACACAGCTAAGATTACCAGGGGCAGCTTCATCGTGGTGGTTCCTTCGTGGTGTGCGTGTGCATCTGCCTGCTCCGGCGCAGCCCGCTTCCAGAAAATAGAAAAATACAACCGGAACATATAAAAGGCGGTTATGACGGCTGTGACCAGTGCAATAAAATAAATGATCTTATTCGTTTGAAATGCTGCCAGCAATATTTCTTCTTTACTAAAAAAACCCGCAAAGGGCGGAATGCCTGCGATTGCCAGACAAGCAATTAAAAACGTGATATGTGTCAAGGGCATCAACCTTCTTAATCCTCCCATATCTTTCATGTCGTTGCTATGCACGGCATGAATGATAGCGCCTGCGCAAAGGAATAACAACGATTTAAAGAAAGCATGCGTGAATAAATGAAACATAGAGGCGGTGTAGCCCAAATTGTCTTCTTCGCCGCTTCGTGACACGCCCAGTGCAAACATCATATAACCAATCTGAGACATGGTAGAAAACGCCAGCACACGTTTGATATCTGTTTGCGTACAGGCAATTATGGCAGCGATCAAAGCAGATAATGCACCTACCCATGTGACCAGGTTTAAAACGGCAACATCCATCGAAAATATAGGAAACAACCTGGCAACAAGATACACGCCGGCAACCACCATGGTGGCAGCATGTATTAATGCAGACACAGGTGTAGGACCTTCCATTGCATCGGGCAACCATATGTGTAAAGGAAACATAGCAGACTTGCCCGCACCCCCAATAAAGATGAATGTTAACGCCCAGGTAAGCATTGATACTCCTAAAAAAGACGCTGTCGTAATACCGATAAACTGGTTTGACTGCACAGCCGTTAACCGTTCAATAAGGGTGGCGAAATCGAGGGAACCGCCGTAAAATGCGACCATCAGGATTCCTATTAAAAAAGCAAAGTCAGCAAAACGGGTAACGATAAATGCTTTTTTTGAAGCAGCAACTGCGGAAGGCTTATCGAAATAGAAGCCTATCAACAAATAAGATGAAACCCCGACCAGTTCCCAAAACATATAAATCTGAAAGATGTTAGACGAAAGCACCAATCCCAGCATCGAAAAGGTGAACAACGAAAGAAACGAGTAGTAGGTGGCAAAGCGGGTTTCTCCCTTCATATAGCCCATACTAAATACATGCACCATCAGCGAAATAAAGCTCACTATCACGATCATCATTACCGAAATGGGGTCGAGCACAATACCCATATTAATAGAAACGTTTGGAGAAAACTGCAACCAAGTATAGCTCATGACAACTATTTTCCGGTAAACACCGTTCACGTTTCCATCAACAAAAAAATAATGATAAGCTGTCTCAAGTGAAAGGACTGCAGAAGCAAGTAATGCTATTGTGCCAATGATGCCTGCAGAAGTTGTAAAGTATTTTCTGCCAAACAAGCCTAATAGC
>JBBPZJ010000474.1:0-7690 GCA_038199395.1 Chitinophagales bacterium | reverse complement strand
CTTATTCCTTGGCTTTCGTTCTTCTATTACCTACAGTCAACAAAAACCTTCATTCGTCAAAAGTCCCTACTTAAAATGGGCCTTCCTTCTTTTGGTTGCTGTTGTTACCGGAGGATTTTCAGAGGTCGGCATATTGAAAAGTTTCCTTCCCAAACAGCCGTCTGTCAACCTTGATGAAGTAGCTAAAAAGTTTCAAAGTGCAAAGGTTTACGATATTCCTAAAAGTGCTTCGTCGCCCCATTTAGGCTCTGCTGAGGCTCCCGTTCAAATGGTTGTTTTTAGCAGTTTTCAATGTCCCGCCTGCAAAGGTTTCGCTCCTTTATTAGAAGAGGTTTATAAGAAATTCGGAAAAAATATCGGTATCACTTTTAAAAATTTTCCTCTCAGTACAAAGTGTAGCCCCAGGTTGAGCCAGGATATGCAACCTCAATCATGTGATGCTGCACTTGCCGCCCTCGCTGCCAACCGCCAAAACCACTTTTGGAACTATCATGATCAACTCTTTGAATCAGATTTGTCAGAAGATGAAAAGACGCTAACATCTATCGCTAAAAATATAGGATTAGATATGCAGAAGTGGGAGCAGGACAGGCACTCAGGTGAAGTGCAACAACAATTATCTGAAGATATAAAAGCCGGCTATAAAACAGGCATAAATGGAACACCTTCAGTGTTTATAAATGGCCGGCAGGTAAGCAACTTTAACGAAAAGGTCTTGAACTTTGTAATTGAAAATGAGCTGAAGAAAATTTCACATTAATTTTTCTACAAGAATATGGCCATTCAATTTCTTTTATATGAGATATGAAAGCATTACTTACTGCCCTTATAGTATCAGGATGTTTTATAACAGCATCAGCACAAAATAACTCATTAGGTATTGTAAGAGGTACTCCGGTTGATGCTATACATAAAGAGCTTATGCCGGAAGGATGATCGTTTTCATGTTGGATTAAACTACAATAGTTTTAAAGGCGATCGGCGCATATCTGTGATAACAGGCGCTGATAATTTAAATGACCAGGGCTATAGTTCTAATGACCAGGGAGGTATTTCCAATGGAGTTGCAGGAAGGAATAAAAACAGCCAGTATGGTATTAACTATATAAATAAATTCGGAACCAAACTTCTTTCCGGAATAAACCATTTTGTACGAATTCACAGGAGCTATATTGCGAATATTAACTACGCTAAAAAAATTATACGAAAAGAAGGAGGAATATTACTTCTTGAGAATAAATCAGAATTGCCTGTTGCCGAAGATAAAATGGATAGAATTATTGAAGCACTACAGAAGTTGTAATTCATTTTCAATATCCTTAACGACGACGCCTGCCGGTTAAATCTTACTCGAATAACTTAATCAAACATCGTAGCAGGACTATGTACGGATGAAAATTATCGCACAAAAAAGTAATGATAACGAAAACAAAGAACCGAATTTTAATGCATCTAAAACCTGGACGTTTATTTCAAATGACAGTTTAAAACCAAACGAAAGCCATTCGGTGTAAATGCACATGGAAAAAGATGTAGCCTTGAAATTTGACTTATCTATTTCTTACGGAAAAGACAAAGAAGGACAGTTGAACATATCAATAAGTGCTTCTTCCACAACTTCTGGTTTTACTAGCGGAACAACCTGGACACCTATCTTTGTTGCAATAGACAAGACAGTTGACAACCATAAATTTTCTTATTTTGTCGGTGGTGTTCTTAAGTGGAAGTTATTGGGAGCGACAATCTATACTCAAGCAAAAGAATATAAAGGCACTGTCTCATTGTGAAGCATGAGGAGTGCTACACGTAGCTCTTAACGAGTGACTTTATAGAAACTCAGTGTTTATTTTTTATACCTGTTCCATTAGATACAAATCCGCCTGTTTCACTTTCAAGGATATTTAATCCCGGTACTCTTCCTAATATGTGGGTCGTATTGTTAATAGCCCTGTTATTCTACACTATCTATAATAACCTCTCTTCTTTCGCCTGCATAAATAAAAGGCGGCTCTATTTCTTTTAAATGACCAACTCACCGTGCTGGTTTAAGTGTTCAAACGGACACATAAATCCGGGACGCAGAGCCGTGTTCAATAAAAATAAGGTCTCTTACAAATTGTTTGGACCTGTACGTCATGGGGGCGGCGGTTGAACTACGCTTTAGGTTCAATTAATGATTTTATTGCTTTTTCAATTCGTTTCACTTTAGTCTCTTCCGTCTTTGCCTCATTAATAGACACAACGATTGCTTTTTGTCTACTTGGTGATGACTTTTCAAAAGCTGACTTAGCATCCTTATTTTTCGTCAGCTCTTTTTGGAAGTCATCTGGCAATTCAACAGTTCTTGGTTCTGTATCTAAGTTTATAGTAATTTCTAATTCATCTCCACCTTTGACATTTGCATTTTTTCTATTTTCTGCGCTAAGACTTATCATATATTTACCACCCATAACTGCCACTGTACTTCTGTAGGTGTATTTATTTAGCGAAACAACAACAGCTGGCTTTTTTCCTGCCGCAAATTTCTCGATAATCTCTGGGGGAACACTTATTCCTGTATTATTTCCAATTTGAACAATTTTTGTTTTGAACTTCATTGAACGAGGTGTTATAATTTGTTAGACTAGAGTGTCCATTCCTATGATTTCCGACGTGCTTCAGCTTTATGCAATACTGGCACTCATTGTTCTAAAAGTGTACCATTGCTAAACTTATTAAAGATATTGTGTTTAAAGTTATTCCTGAAAACACTATTGCATCACTCTATTGTTGTAGGGTCTGCCTTCCAGTGATTTTTATCCAACTTGACCCTTCCTAAAAAACTTGACAGTTTCTGCGGTTCCTTTTAAAAGTGATTTACAATAGTAGCTCTTAATGCTGATAGAAGTTTACTACTCATTTTTCAATTACTAGTGACGTATTTCAGCATTTGTTTTTATTACTGTTTTACCTGAACAAATGATTCTCCTATTACTCCTTTTCCTTCACTTATAGTTCGTTTATGACTGATTTTGTATTCCACATTTTTATTGTTCCTACAATGCCATGTCGCTTTTTTGCTTATTACTAAAAATGTACTTTCTG
The DNA here is from genome assembly GCA_038199395.1 of Chitinophagales bacterium. Classification (GTDB taxonomy): domain Bacteria; phylum Bacteroidota; class Bacteroidia; order Chitinophagales; family Chitinophagaceae; genus Segetibacter. Next base: position 4,606 of record JBBPZJ010000474.1, on the reverse strand, counting down.
CTTCATGTCGGCACTATGAAAAAATAGAGCTAACGGGAAGTTGCAGTAATTTGCAATGACACTCTTACACAAACTAACAACATGAAAATTGTTTGGTTGGCTTTAGTAGCATACTTTGTTTTTATATCGGACTAGAGGCGCAGGAAAGCGGATTGCCTCCAGTGAGAAAAAACGTTCCTTTAGATTTTGTTGTTTTAAGTGATCCATTTATACTGGCCGACCCAAAAACAAACATGTATTACATGACCGGAACGGGCGGCATGTTGTAGAAGAGCAAAGATTTAAAGCTTTGGGAGGGCCCTGAAATCAGGTTGTCAATACGATCCTACCGGTTACCGGGAGAACATTGCAGACACCGTACTCATATCTGCGCACTTTATTCCATCGTGCTCAGATATAAATATTAAATCACCTAAAAATAAATGGGTGCTCAATTCTGAAACACCTGTAGACGGTCAAAACAAACGATACCTGCCTATTTTGATAGACCAGTTTGATGTTACCAATAGTTTATTTGTTCACAAAGAACTGCAATACAAGCCAGCTTCTTCCAATACATGGATCAATGCGATGAACTTCTATTCAGATCCTGTTAAACTGAATGCAGCACAGGGGCAAAAGCAATTAATCACTAACGCAAGCGGCATTAATTACAATTTTGTAATGGATGATGGATCTTTTAACGATCAGAATTACGACATTCAGGCAGTTAGCTATTGTAAAGTGGGAGCAAACTATGTTACCACCGAATCAAACCTGATCAGCGGCATTAAGGATACCTATAATCCACGCCTGTTTGGTACGCCGCAACCGGCAGATGGCGTTTTAAATATTAATGATGATGTTCGTTTAAATTTTAATGAAACCATAGCTGCGGGATTACTACCACCAGCGACTTCCAGGTAACCGGTATTCGCAACGGAGCAAAAGGCGACCACTCCGTAAGTGTGAAACTGGATGGGGTTGGTAACTACCTGGCTACTGAGTTTGAAAAGAGTTTTACAGGTAAAAACATCACGGCTGAAATGTGGGTGCTTCCCGCAGCCCAGGCAAACCAAACGGTGTTCAGCCACGGCGATCAGTATGAAGCGCTGGAATTGACTTTGACTTCTGATAATAAAATGCAGATGGCGATCAACAGTTTTTGTTTGATTTCGCCTTTTGAAGACTTTAACCAGCAGGAGATAATTAGCCAGTTCAGTGCTGTTTTTTTAGCAGGTTACCTTCTATCACACTTCGTTTAATCTTGCAAAAATTTGGTATTTGTGCAGCATAAGTTGATGCCCATTTTATTTTTATTGAGCTATTGCATTTCCAAAAAAAACATTATACTTTTATTACTGCTGCAGACTCAGTCAGGTTTCAGCATGAGGTAATAAAAACCCTCTCTCAAAAATTCACCAGACGTCAGTTGCCATACCTATAGGATTACATCTTTCGCTTTAAACATTCCTGTACTTAAAAAATATAAGATGACGAAATACATGCCTCAAGCATCGTTTCTTTTATTCTCTGTCCATTTTATGCTTGGTTTTATGCTAATGCAATATCCTGATATTGTTAACGCTCAAAATTCTGATGATAAAAGGCGGACCAGCACTCAAAGTCTCCTTCCTTTTTATGTGAAGGCGAAAGTTGGATATAAAGATGCCAATGGAAAGGTTGTTGTGGAGCCTGTTTACCAGGCAGGAACTGAATTTACCGACGGATTAGCCTTAGTAGTTAAAAATCAAAAACGCGGATTTATAAATAGTACAGGTGAAGTAGCTATTCCGCTTATCTATTCTGATGCATCAGTTTTTCATGGGGGACTTGCCGCAGTAAAGAAAGATGATAAATACGGATATATCGACAAAAAGAACAAGCTGATTATACCATTTCAATTCGACTTTGCCGACAACTTTAAAGCTGGAATTGCGCGTGTAAGTAAAAACAACAAATGGGGTTTTATTAATGATAGCGGCAAGGAAATTATTCCTTTTAAGTACGATAATGCAACCAACTTTTCAGAAGGGCTTGCTTCTGTAAAAACAGATACGGCATGGGGGTACATTGATGAAGCCAATAAAACAAAGATTCCTTTTGAATTTACGATTGCTCAGGAATTCTGTAATGGTTTAGCCATCGTAAATAAACATGATGAGAAATTTTATATAGACAAGAAAGGAAAGTTTGTAAGAAAAGTGCAAACCGACTATTCCCCTTTAAAGAAGCGGAAAACTGCTAACTAATTTGGAAAGGCGTATAACATGGGTACTTCTCCTTATCAATAATTAAAACAGTTACAATGCAACCACAACTACACTTGCTATCCAGTTGTTTCAGCCGGATTAAAAATCTTTTTCCTAATTATTTAAGTCGTTCAAAGCAGGCATTTTTAAAGCCTTTACTTTCACTCGTATTTATTTTAATGGCAGTTATAACAAATGGTCAATGGACTGCCTTGTCAAACTCTGCACCCAACAATAACAATGGCGTGATGCTCTTACTCTCAAACGGAACTGTAATGTGTAAGAGCGATGCGGGAGGCGGCGACCAATACGGGAATACCTGGAACTTACTAACGCCGGACGCTAACGGCAGTTATGCAAATGGCACCTGGAGCACCTTAGCCGCCATGGCAAAAACGCGGCTTTATTTTTCATCACAAGTGTTACAGGACGGCCGTGTATTTGTGGCTGGCGGCGAATATGGAACAGGAGGTAATTATATGGAAACTTATAATCCGATTACAAACACCTGGGGTGGTGAATTAAATTATGGAAGTAACATAAGCGATGCTAACTCAGAAATACTTCCTACTGGCAAAGTACTGGTTTCTCCTGTTGGAAATCGTCCAAACACTTTCATTTGGAATCCTGCTGATAACACTTATGTAGCCGGACCAGGCAACCTCGGAGATACAAACGAATCGGCCTGGGTAAAATTACCGGATGGAAGCATCCTCTTTATAAGAAAGCAAGGAACAGTATCTGAGAGGTACATCCCTGCGACAAACGCATGGCAGGGTGACGCCTCGGTGCCAGTGCAATTGTATGAACCTTTGGGTGCCGAAACAGGACCTGCCTTCATGCTTCCAAATGGCAAAGCATTTTTTTTGGGCGGCAATTCCAATACTGCTTATTATACTCCATCCGGTAATACTACAAATGGATCGTGGACTGCCGGACCTCTCATCCCTAATACTTTATCTGCGCCTGATGCTGCGGCAGCAATGATGAGAGATGGAAAAATTCTTTGTGCCGTTAGTCCGACACTAACATGTTGCGACGGAGGTGGTAATAACATTTTTAATACGCCAACATCCTTTTACATCTTCGATTACGCTGCCGGTGGTAACGGAACTTTCACTTCTATAACAGCACCTGATGGAAGCGCAAGTTTGAACATACCTGCCTATAAAACCAATATGCTCTGTCTTCCTAATGGTCAAATCTTGTACTCCCGACAGGGATCAACCCAATACTATGTTTATACCCCTGGCACACAGCTAGCAGCTAACAGACCTGTTATTACAAACATCAGTGAGCATAACGATGGAACGTTTACATTATCAGGTGATCAGATAAACGGCTGGAGTGAAGGTGCAGGCTATGGAGATGATTGGCAGATGAATACAAATTACCCAATTGTACGCTTAACCAATGGTGCAAGTGTTTACTATGCCCGTACCTATAGCTGGAGCAGTACAGGTGTATTAGCAGGCGCTCAAACTACTGACTTTAGCTTGCCTGTTGGTTTGCCGCCGGCAAATTATCAACTACAGGTAATTGCTAACGGAATAGCTTCAGATCCTATACCTTTCTGTACGCCACACATTGATGCCAATCCTTCCGTAACAAGTAACTACAACGGAAGGGATGTGTCTTGTTATAATGCCTGTAACGCAAGTGTTACTGCAAATGATGTTGGTACAACCGCCCCTACATACCTGTGGAAAGATGCAAGTAATTATACTGTATCAACAAGTGCCTCTGCAAGTAATCTTTGTCCCGGCACATATAGCGTTACTGTTACAAACCTAGCTGGTCTGGGTTGCTCAGTAACTAAAAGTGTAACTGTACAAAACACCCCTCAGCTTACTGTAGCTCCTGTTGCTACAACCAATTTCAACGGATTTAATGTGTCATGCTTTGGTGGTAGTAACGGTACTGCGGCGGCAAACGCAGCAGGGGGTACGCCAGATTATACATATCTCTGGAGCAATGGGCAAACTACCAGCACTGCTTCGGGGCTTTCTGCAACTACGTATACCGTACAGGTTAAAGACAAGAACAACTGCAGTGTTTCTGGTAATGTTACGTTAACCCAGCCTCCTCAGTTAACAGCTACTGCTGCAGCTACCTCAAACTACAATGGCTACAATGTAAAATGTCACGGAGGTAGCGACGGTACTGCCGAAGCTTATCCAGCAGGCGGTGTTGGCCCATACACTTATTTATGGAGCAATGGCCAAACTACCAAAATTGCAACAGGTCTTTCAGCCACCACTTATTCAGTAACTATTACTGACAAAAACAGTTGTACTGTTACTCCATCAACTATTACTCTAACCGAGCCGCCTCAGTTAACCATTAATGCCGGTAGTAATAAAATTGTTTATTAT
>JBBPZJ010000473.1:0-32720 GCA_038199395.1 Chitinophagales bacterium | reverse complement strand
CTACCGAACTATTGTTAAGAAGTTTTGCTCTGAATGTTTTCAGGTACAATAAAATTGAAAATATCAAAGAACAACGGTATGCTTTTTCACTGGACTGGACTAAATTATATAGTTATCCACAGACAATTTAGAATTCTACAGCCCTGCCTCCTATATAATGGAGACTATCATAGTCATTGGTAAAAGACATCTTGGGCGTTTTGTCCATGTGATAATTCTTTGCACTCGTAGGTTGGCCAAATTTATTTAAAACAATGTCTGTAAAATAACTGTCCTGTTTACCGGTGGAGTCGTACGTTCTTGCCATAGTACACTTTCCATTTTTATCCCATTCCAGTTGTAAAGAAGATTTTGGTTTGCCATTGACAGTAGTGGTTTGACCTTTAAAAGTGCCATTTTCATTATGACTAAATTCCTGCTTTGTTACCATGCTATCCTTACTATCACTTTCCGTATAGCTTGCAGCAAAACCTTTGTCGTCAAAGTCTTCTTCTGTTTTTTGGTCTAGTGCTCCGGTCTTACCTGTAACACTGTCTACAATAAAAGTTTGTGATTTTACCTGCTTTACTTTTCCTTTCAAATTTTCCAGAGACCAATCAGTGGCAAGGCTTGCAGTACTGTTGGCAGGTTTCTGATTGCAGGCAGCTAAAAAAGCAACAGCAGCTATGAAAATGGATCGCATAAGAAGTATGTTTTTAGGGTGAGATTAAATGTACTGTTTCTTATGGGTAAATGCAATAGGCCTGTGCAGCTTTGAACAAAGTATAATAAAACTATGATACGCATTTTTGGGAGTGAAGAATTTTAACTCGAGGTTACACTGCGGCTAACTGACATAATCCCTTTGCATTATAAACTCCTAACTCTATATTTATGTAAAATTTTATCATGAAACATATTTTTTCGGTTTTTTTAGTGACTCTTGCTTTTACAGCTTCGGCTCAGAAACATAAACTTGTAAAGTTATGGGAAACTGACACTGTTATTGCCGTGCCTGAATCCGTATTACCTGTCGGAAACGTGTTATATGTAGCGTTGATAGATGGAGAACCCTGGGGTGTTGACGGTAAGGGAGGAATAGCAAAAGTGGGGACAAATGGTAAAGTAATAAATTCCTACTGGGTACATGGTTTAAATGCACCAAAAGGAATGGCAAAAGTTGGAAACAAATTGTATGTAGCAGATATATCTGAAGTAGCAGTGATAGATATTGCGAGCGGTAAAATAATAAAGAAGATTAAAGTTAATGGTGCAGAAGGTCTCAACGATGTAACAGCAACAAGCGCCGGTGTTGTTTATGTGTCAGATTCAAAGAAAGCGACCGTTTGGAAGATTGAAAAAGATCAACCCGCGCTGTACCTTGAAAATATGCAGGGTGTAAATGGTTTGCGAGCAGTAAAAGATCAACTATATATTGCATCAGGTAAGTCATTTGTAAAGGCAGATATGAACAAGAAAGTAACGCCCGTAGCCACTTTGCCAGAAGGCGGTGATGGCGTTGAACCTATCGGAAACGGAGATTTTATAGTAACTGCCTGGGGAGGGTGGATCTATTACGTATCAGCAGATGGCAAAGTGGAAACAATGCTTGATACCAGCCCACAAAAAAAGAATACTGCTGATATCGGATACGACCCGATAAAAAAGATTGTCTATGTACCTACTTTCTTTGGGAAAACAGTTGCTGCTTATCGATTGCAATAAGGCAACGTCAATTGTCTGACTTCCGCAAATGCATTTTAAAGGAACCTTTCCAAAAGTGTTATTATCAGACTTAAAAGAATTGCCGATGCCGGCAATAAAGGAAAAGGATAAAAAGCTTTTTCTGAGATAGAGAAGAATGTTGAAACAATTCTTAAATTAAATCTTCAAAAACAAAAAACCACTCTTTCGGAAAAGTTAGAACAGCTTAACCAACGGATAGCCTATACGGATGACAAGATAAATAGTCTGGTGTATGAGTTGTATGGTTTAATTGAGAAGGAGGTGGCGATTGTGGCGGGGAGAGGGTAGCAGTTGTACGTCTTTTTAAGAAAAAGGGCGCTAGCCTTTAATACATTTTTTCTCCCTGAGAAAAAACTTACTTTTCTCCTTACAAGAAACACCTTCAAAATAGATATTTAAAAATTATTTTATAGCTATTGCAACTATGAAAACAGGTTTCTATTTTGGAGTTAAAACTATAACTGAACTCTGCGAAGAAAAATAAAACATTGGTATTTGCGTAGCAAAAGAGCAGTTAGCAACCGTCCAAAGCCCTCACTTCCTAATTCGTGGATGTCAGTAGTAAAATCAGCTAATATTTTCTCGTTATGTAAATCAAACGACACTGAACTATTGAAATTATAAATAAATTCAAAATTGATATTAAGATAAAAATGAGACCTGAGCTGAGAAAAAACATGAAGAAGGTTGCAATAATATTGGGAATAATAACTTTTGCAATGATCATTTTAGCGATTTACAAATTGAATTTTGAGCATAAATGAATTCTTCAAAATCAAGTTATTTGTATAAAAGCCCGAACCATCAACCACGTTATTGCCAAAAGCGGGGCTGACGCAATGCTATAGGGCTGACGGAAGTAATTCAACTTTTGTATTTCAATTAAGCAATAGTGCTAAAATTCCCCGGTCCGAACCGTTAGCTACCAATTTAAAATATCCTTAACACCCTAAATATAAATTCATGTATGCTAAACTCAGGCACACATTCAGGCAATTTCATATTCCACTTTCATGGGTCGTTCCATTTTTTTAGATGCATTTAGAACTTCAATACCCACTACATTTTGTTCAATATCATAGTCGAGCACTATTCCGGGCTTCTCACTGTCGCTTTCTGTTATAGCTTTATCGCTCAATCTTATATATAAAACATCAGTTTCTTTGTCATATTTTACTTTCATATACTGTCGTATTTATCAATCTTAGAAGTTTTATAAACAGTCACTGCCACCGGGGGCTGCTTATTCTCATTTATGAAGACTCGAAATAAATAAGAACGCTTATTTATTTCAATAACTTTTTGATTGACCGTCAATTCGTCTTCCATTACTTTTTGTTGTGAATGATATACATCTTCAACTTCTGACATGCCTATATTTCTTAGTTGCATTTGTTCCAAGAAATGTTTAGAAAAATAAACAGTCATTGCATCTATCCGTAAATTTTTTCATGTTAATATCACAAGTAATTTCACTGAAAGGTTGAAGTTACTATATCTGATTAAATTAATTGTCCTGAAAGTTTTGGGTTATTTGGTCCATCAACTTATCACTTATTAATTTTATCACTCAAACAATATCGGCAGACACCCAAAGAGTCTCATTTGCTATTGCAACTCCTGATAATTTTCTTATGTTGTATTAAGAGTACCTTCAGGTCTTCACACTCCTCTGTAATTCACCACGCTATTTCATCTTATCAATTAAATTCTTAAAAATGAAAAAGTTTTTTATTGCCCTTTTATGGGTTCCACTTTCTGTAGTGGCACAAACAAAAAACGTTGTAAATTCTACTGGTGTTTTTCCCAAAATAGACAAGGTTGATTTGTTCGAGAAGGCATTGGCAGTTCATGCCCAAAAATACCATACCGGTAATTGGAGCTGGCGTGTATATTCTATCGAAACAGGACCCGACGCTGGTGGATATCTATTGTAGAAGGACCACTAACATGGGATGAGTTTGATGAAAGGGGTGATTTTGGCCAGGCACACACAGATGATTGGAATAAAACAATTTTCAATCGACCTGACCGAGAAAACACAGTACGCTTATTCTGTTTACATTGACAGTTTGAGCACTATCCCACTGTCTAAGTTTACTGATAAAATTGTTCTTACGCATGTTTATTCAAAACTGGGTTATGCTCCCCAATATATAGAGCATATAAAGAAATTGAAGAAATCGTGGGAAGTAGGAAACGTATCAGAGGATATGACACATATACTTTCGATGAAATCTGGCAAGAGTAAAATAGAATTTGGTTTAAACAAGTGTAAGCTTTATCTTCAAAAAAAGGTAGTATCAGTTTTTAAAAAAGATAAAAAAGATACATGAAAAGCTTTGATCTCGAAATAAGAGCCAGCACTTTTGGGTCAATCATTACCTGGAAGGTATATTTAGAAGACTCAACTGATGACAGTAAATTAATTTTAGGATGGTTTCCGTCTGACGAGGGTTATCTTTTTAGAAAATTTACTAAGTATGCAATAGAGGATGATACTTTGGAAGTGTTCGCCGGATGCCAGGGAATAAAAGGTGGTAAACTGATTGTTGAAGTATTAATAAACGGAATAAGTCAACAAGGAAAAGTGACTGCGAAAGTGGAAGACAAAAAATATGCTTTTAAATCTTACCCGGTATAACTATGAAAATCAAATGCAAGGTTTTTTATCTCGCTATACCTTTTGCAATCATGTCCTCTCAATTAAAAGCACAGATATTATTAGAAGATAAAAATGGAGATCAGATTGCGAACAATGCTCCAATATATGCCAATACGGGATCAGGTGTTCCCGGTATCAATCTTTCACTCATCAAACTAAATACCGGCGATCAATCGTTGGGATTTAATTATATTACCACGACTAAAAATTTTAATCCCTCTAATTATCGCATTAATGAATTTGGAATAAAAGCAAGACCGACAGAAGGTTATGCTGCCGTTTTTAGTAATGGACAATTTTCTCCTGGCATCCGTGCAAGTTATTCTTATACCAAAGTTCCCTTACTAAAAACCAGTTCTAATTATACCGACTGGGGCGGTTTTAGTGTAAATTATGATATAGATCGATATGCTCTTTTTAGAAGAGATACTGTTTTTGCCAATCAATTTTCAACCAAAACATTTAGAGGTATCAACCTCGGCCTTAACTACAATGCCCTTATTAACTCTATTTGGATTTTGAATTTTAAGGTGGGATATTCGAGAAGGAACAATTATGATGATCTAAATTCTATTGATGCGGAGGATTATAACATTATCAATGATCCTGCTTCGAGACTTGTAAGGCAAATAATTAGAAAGAGAACAGCAAAAGAAGGAATATTTAAAGAATTTGACGCCTATCCATTCATTCTTGCCTTTACAAAAGCTACTTCGAGTGACGATCCGTCTGATCCAGATCCGGTTGTAAAGGCCAATTCAAAAAAGTTGAAAATCGGATATACTGTTTATTTTAAAAATCTCGCTTCAGAGCAATTGCCTAAATCAGATATGGGACTTATTTTTTTCCTCACTCAACAAGATAACAAACAAAATAAGGGCGTGCGAACACCTGTTTTTGGTTTAAATATTCAAGCTTCAGATCCCTTTGATGTGGAAAAACAGAAAAATAGTTTATTAGATAAAATAACTGTCGGCTTTACCTCTATATTTTCTCTTTAACGTTCTGGGAATTAATTCGATATCAGTTCCCGTCGTTTCGTTGGTATCAATCTCAGCACTTCAAACTAATATTTATCGGGGCTGTCGGCTTAAAGTTCGTGCCCCGAGTTCAGTAAAAAATCTTATTACTGAATAGAATATTACAAAATAATATTTCCTAGCTTCAATTTTAATATATAACAAATTCTTTATTCTAAATTAAAATTGATTAGACTATTATGAAGGGTAAATTCTTTATGTTGCAATTGGTAGGTGCAACGTTTGCAGTGGCGATGATTGGGTGTAATAAGAGTTCTTTTAATGAGCTTGCACCCGCAACTTCAAATGATTTGATGCAGGCACCGGTATTAAATCAAGCTATAGGAGCCAAGTACATTAGCGATAACTATATCGTTGTTATGAAGGACGATGTGAGTGATGTAGATAGCGAGGTAGATCAAATTAGCCGGAATTTTAATGTTAAAGCGAAATATCGCTACAAGCATGCTATCAAAGGATTTGCGGGGGTGCTACCTGCCGCCGCTATTGAGGCTTTGAGTCACAATCCCAAAGTAGCCTACATTGAACAAGATCAGGAAGTACACATCGTTACCACTACTGAATCGAACCCTACCTGGGGATTAGACCGTATAGATCAGCAATCGCTTCCTTTAAGTAACTCTTACACCTACGATAAAAATGGATACGGAGTAGATGCTTACATTATTGATTGTGGTATTCTTCTAACTCACAACGATTTTGGAGGAAGGGCAGTTACAGGGGTTGACGAAATAACGATAAATGGGAACGCAACTGATGGGAACGGACATGGTACGCATGTAGCAGGTACTGTAGGTGGTAATGCTTACGGAGTTGCGAAAGGTGTAAGGTTAATAGCTGTCCGGGTACTGGATAACAGTGGTTCTGGTTCAACCTCAGGGGTTATTGCTGGAATTGATTGGGTAACAGGTAATCATACGACTAACCCTGCGGTGGCAAATATGTCACTCGGAGGAGGTGCCTCTACTGCGCTGGATGATGCTGTAAGAAAATCAATTGCTGATGGAGTGACTTATTGTATCGCAGCAGGGAACTCAACCGCTGATGCTGGTAGTACTTCACCTGCCCGGGTAACTGAGGCAGTCACTGTAGGAGCGACAGACATCAACGATAAATTTGCTTATTTTTCTAACTATGGTTCAGTAGTCGACATTTCTGCGCCCGGTGTGAATATCACTTCAGATTGGAACACTTCTTCTACTGCCACTAACACAATTTCCGGTACATCAATGGCAACGCCACATGTGACTGGTGCTGCGGCCCTGTACCTTGCAGCTAATCCTTCAGCAACACCTGCTGCTGTTCAGGATGCTCTAAAAGCCAACGGCACAGCAAATAAAATTACAAGTCTTCCAGGTGGAACTGTAAATCTTCTCTTATATACAGGTACTGCATCTTCTACACCGCCTCCTGCTCCACTTGCACCACTTGCGCCAACGCTTAGCTCACCGTCGAATGGCTCGAGTAACGTATCGAAAACACCAAATCTAATATGGTACGCTTCCAGTGGTGCTAGTACATACAACGTTGAGGTGGCTACTGATGCGGGTTTCTCTAATAAGGTTTATACTTATTCCGGTGCTTCTACGTCCACCACTGTGTCTCCGGCATTATCAGTTCGTACAACCTACTATTGGCGGGTCAGTGCTTCCAACGCAAATGGTACGAGCCCCTGGTCTACATGGAGCTTTAGAACCGGTAAATAAAGACTAATATAATTTGATTTGTAGAAGAATAAGGCAACCAGTTTGCTTGCCTTATTCTATATTAGATATTTATATGAGTTACAGTTTATAAATAACACCTTTACTTTTTAAGAAATTTGAGTAATTTAATTTAATAACAACAGCGTGATAACTTTATGCCGTAATAGTACGTACAGCTATTATTGCCGATAAAATCTTAAATGAAAAGTTATCTTCTGATTGGTTTATTAACCCTTGGAATTAATAGAGGTTTCTCTCAAACATATATATCCCTAAATCCAAGCCTTACGAATGATGCAGGAACAATTCCACAGAAAGCCAATCTTTCTTTAGAAATTGGAAGGCAATGGGATGTTTTTAGTGTAGGATTAGATGTAGGAAAGACAAGCCTGGGTAAAGTAAGCGGACGAGACACTACCGCATACCTTGAAATACGGCCAAATCTAAATATATTTCAACAAGGGAAATTTACGAACACGTTCACTGCCAGGAATAGGGTTTATATTTAATTCAAGGCAAGGTCTAATGACTGAACTTACTTCAGGCATCGAGTATGCTTTCAGGCCAAAAATCCACTTTAATATTTATTTCGGCCAGTACTACTACAGCGGCAGGTACGATGCGAGCAGTGTTACTTTCTTTGGGCTATCTGTAATGCGATTTTTTTCTGATTGGAAAAGTAATCCCGCTAATAAATAGAATGCAGTTACACTGCCTGCAAAATTATCAGTAAACGCTTTCCCCAAATCCTTTCACTTCTAAAGTGAGATTTATAATACAATCTCCTGTTTCAGGACAAGGATCTTTGGATGTGTTTAATTCTCTGGGTCAGAAAGTTTCGAATGTATATCGGGGAAATGTTGTTGCAGGCTTCAATCAAACTGTTGACTTTACTGTTCCTGCCCCCTTTAGATCTAAACTAATCTATGTATTGAATGTACAAGATCTATGTATTGAATGTACAAGGTTTGAGAATCAGTGGTAAGATTCTAAAACAATAAAAAGTTTTTAGGTTGATTTTTTTAGGATGCTCTTTTAGAGCATCCTTTTTTATAGTTGCCTTGCTTGTGCATCAAAGGGGGCAACGCTAACAAAACGGACGTAAAGCTATAGCTCACAAATGGGCTCTTATTCGATTTGATAAGGCCTTCTATCAACTACTTGTTAATATGAAATGTTGAAAATTGACTAACAGACGTTAGTGGAATACAATTCGCACAAGTTGTTCCCGTAACGTTGATCGTATAACGAGATACATTTACATACCTGTGGCACTGGTTTGTTATAAAGAAGGTTATTAAACCCTTACTCATACTATCTTACATTCTGTCATTTATGCTGGTTTCAGCAATTTACATTATCCTTTATCTTAACTATCTCACTGCCGTTCAGGAAAAACATCTTAAAACTACAACACAGATAGGATTAAAGAAAACCTCAAAATAGCGGTGGATTAAAGCTCCCGGTAGTTTTCATAACATTGCTATCTCATCCTTTTTTTGCGGCAATGGATATTATGAAAACGATGTTATATACTACTTAAAGATTATCAAAGTTGGTCGGGAATCAAAAAGAATATTTATAGGCTTAGTTGGAGCTAAATCTATATGGGTTACTTCGCTCTATTAGGTACTGATCAATATTATTATTGCTTTCTATTGATACATACAGTAGTTGAAGAAGAGATGAAACAAAGAGTGATAAAATGATTAAGTAGAACCCAAGCATAATAACGATTTTCAATAAATAGAAACACTTTTGGCTGTACAACTTGTTCAAAAGCTACAATTACTAAGATTTGGGTTAGACGATTCTTTGCATTACATACATGCATACAAACACAATAGAAATACTCTGCACTCGGTCATTCATCCAGTAATCTTCTGAAAGCTTCCTTTAAGCAAATTACTAAAAACCAAAGAACAAACAATGTGGGGAGAAAAAGTACGATTTTAACTGCTAACATAAAAAAATTTTATCTTTTGCAGCAAGCAATATTTACACTAATGAGGACAAAATACAAATAACATTTTGTCTTTGCAATAGCACATCAGTTTTAATTAAATGTCCCTATACTTTACGTGTGGGCCTACTCAAATAGTAAATCCGAAATTAGCTATACCTCTAAAAAAATTTGGAAATAAGCTTAGTTGCACATCTCTTTTTTTGTCGTAAAAATTTACTAAAGAAATTTACTGCTGCGGTGGATAAGAAAATTAAATTTTAATTGCTGAAGTTACTATCATAACTTACTTTTGATGCCGCTACCCTAAGCAAAAAGCTATTTGAATGTGTTTCTTAAAGCTTCGGAATGATGTAGCCCCGGCTCTTAAGAATGTAATATTATCCAATAAATTGAATTACCATCCTTTATTGTTTAAAGTAAATAAACATTCTTATGTTACTAATTGTTGTGTATTTATTAATGTTAATCTCCTCGACAACGATCATCTTATACTTAAATTATCTCACAGCCAACAATAAGAGGGAAACGAACAACTCGATTATTGTTCAAGCTTTCAATCAAACACCTGAAGACACAGAAATGGCAAACGTAGATGAGCAAGTGTTTGAAGAAGCTTGTTAATAACGTATACTTTTGCAATTACAGAAGCGAATCTTAAAACTGCTGTTTTATTGTTCAATTAAAAAATTATTTACCTGCAGTTTATAGGGTTTCATCAATACCGCATCAAATGTTTCTAAAAATTTTTTAAGACCTAATTCGGCAAAAAACAATGCCGGCAGTATCTGAAAGCAGACATTACCCGCATGGTGAAAAATTACTGTTTAGTGAACCGAGCAGTATTATTATCTTTTCCCACCAAAAAAAATGTCTTTCCCTGGCTATTAGTGCCGTACTGTGTATCATTATACATCACATCTCCGTTGGGGTATAGGTTTGACGCATCGAGATCATGAGGCAAGACACCATTGTGATAGTTTTTTCCCGTCACATAATGAATAATGAATAATGATATTTGCTTTATTACCACTTACTTGCGTTATTTCAAAAGTACAATTATCCTTTATTTCATTCTGTAGTTGTTGCACCCGAATGACTACCCGTTTTAGAAAGATATAAATAACTGCCAGTGCCGTTTTTGTTTAGATTATAAGTCACTCCCTGCGAAACTCCATCAATATAGTGGCCATATTGGTCTACATAGCCGCCAGTAGTAGTGACATACATAAATGCTCCTACAAAAAGGTCGGGTACATCTCTACGAGGTGTATTTCCAAAATGTTACGTACTATTTACAACTGTGTCTTTTTTGCAGGAAGTAAATAAAATTTAGCTGAAAGCAGTAAGTAAAAGTAGAATTGTTTGTTTAAGCAGTGTGCTCTGTTCATAATTGAAGCGTTTAAAATCTTTAGATAGTTGTTTTTTAGTGTTTGATAAAGCCAAAATAGTTTGACAGGAAACTGGGTCAAACATGCTCTCTGCAAGCGCAATATAGAAGGGTAATCGGTAAGATTTCAATATGAGAAATGCGAATAATCGGGATATTTTAAAAGGAAAATGCCGAATATGGCAAGTGTAAATTAGATTTTTTCCATAGTGGGAATTAGCACTTTATGGGAAAACGGGAGGATGTGAAGGAGTATGGAGGCTTGCTTTGATTACACTTCCCTTGTATAACTAATATTTCTTCACATTATTCCCAAAATGCAACGTTTCTTAAAAAAAGATTGTCATTTTGTTAACTATTATACTTTTTTTAATTAACTTTCTATTCATAGAAAAATCGGTGTAAAAAGTACACTTCATCTTAAAATTATTTTTATGAAAAAAATCTTTACCCCATTATTCTCGTTTACGCTACTTTTTCTTTCTCTCTCCTTCATAACAAATGATATTTACGGTAAAAGCGATTTTTCTTACAAAAAAGTCAAAGAATTCATTCCAAAAGGGTATCAAATGTATGATACCGCTTCCGGTGATTTTAATGGAGATGGATATACAGATTTCCTTTTGGTGCTAAAAAGCAATAATGAAAATCCCAATTCTAATGGAGAGAGGCCGCTTTTGCTTTTGGCGGGCGGTGCTAAAGGTAAACTGGAGTTAGTAGCCAGGAATGACCATGTGGTTCTTTGTGCAAGTTGCGGTGGTGTTTTCGGTGACCCTTACCAAAAGGTTTCAATTAAAGGTGAATTTTTTTCGGTTGAACATAGCGTTGGCGGAAATTGGCAATGGTCAAGAACGATCACTTTTAAGTACAATTCGGAAACAAAAGAAATTGTGTTGCATGAAGACGTAACGAAATCGTACCAGGCTTATGCTCAACACAAACAGAAAAGTATAGCGAGCAACAAAACCGATTTTGGCAATCTGCCATTTGAATCTTACTCGTATGACAAGGGTTTTGATCGATGATTTGTGGAAAGGATTTATTGCCTATCCATTTCATTAACTGAACAAAAAGCGGCTACTAACAAGTTATCATTATTATTATAAGAGGCCTTCCCAAGGCAACTGTTCCTGGCAAAACTGTCAGTTAAATAAACTATAGTTGCATCTCAACACCGACGTGCCGATTTCGTTTCTAGTTTGAAAATCTCCAATTGGTCTAAGCAAAAATTATTACATGCAATTAAGCCGAGCATAAATTCTCATACAGATTATTTGCTTCTTGAAATTACTTCAAGCCGACTATCCACAACCTTTCCACCTTGGCATTTGCTGATTTCGCTTCCTTCTTCTTTTGCAGTATGTTCGCAGACTGAGAAGAAGAGTTTTAACTACCGGCTTCGTATCACGAGCCTAATCTTTACAATTTAAAGGGGCGCTATTTTTACAGTTAAAAAGTTGAAATGTGAGACTTAAGAGTTTAGAAATCAAGGGATTTAAGAGTTTTGCTGATAAAACCGTGCTGAACTTTGATGAGGGCATTACCGGCATCATTGGGCCGAACGGTTGCGGTAAAAGCAACATTATTGACAGCATCAGGTGGGTTATTGGTGAGCAAAAGATCAGTGCATTGCGCAGCGAAAACCTTGAAGCACTGGTTTTTAACGGTAGCCGTACCCGTAGCGCAAGCGGTTTGGCAGAAGTGAGCCTCACTTTTGAAAATACCAGGAATTTGCTGCCAACCGAATTTAGTACTGTCACAGTGACTCGTAAATTTTACAAAAATGGTGAAAGCGAGTACCGCCTGAATGACGTGAGTTGTCGCATGAAGGATATACATAACCTGTTTATGGATACGGGTGTAAGCACCGACAGTTATGCTATTATAGAGTTGGGAATGGTGGATGATATTATTCGTGACAAGGAAAACAGTCGCCGTCGAATGCTGGAACAAGCTGCCGGAATTACAATTTACAAAACCCGAAAAAAGGAGGCAAAGGCGAAACTGGATGCCACCGAAGGTGACTTGAACCGGATTGAAGATCTGTTGTTTGAGATCAATAACCAATTGAAAACCCTGGAGAGCCAGGCAAAAAAGGCGGAAAAGTATTACGAGATTAAAAAAGATTATAAAGAGATATCTGTTGAACTGGCAAAAGCGTCCCTGGAGGGTTTTAATGGTACCTACCGCGAATTGAACGAACAACAGGAAACCGAAACTGATAAAAAAATGCAACTGGAGGCACAGATTGCCACCGAGGAAGCAGTAATTGAGCAGGATAAGGTCGTCTTTATAGAAAAGGAAAGGGGATTGCAGGCAATGCAGCACGAGTTTAATGACTTGGTGCAAAAGGTGAGAACCCACGAAAATGAAAAGAAACTCGCTACGCAAAAGCTGCAATATCTGAAGGAAAAAGAGGGGAGTATTAGAGCTTTTCTAGAAAAGGCGGAAGGTCAGGTGAGCGGAATTGATGAGTCAGTTGAATTTACAACCCTTCAACTGGCGGAAGAGGATAGTAAGTTGGGAAATCTTCAATCGCAATTGGATGAAATGAAGATGAATGTAGCTTCAAAACGGCAGGTTTTTGACTACAAACGAGGAACAGTCGACCAGTTAAGGAGTCAATACCAGGATGTTCAACGTAAGCAGTTTGACGCAGAGAAGAAAGTAGCTGTTGCTGATGCATCCATTCAGAACCTTCAAAGGGCGTTAATTCAATTGCAGGACGAAAGACAGCAACGTGAAAGCCAGTTAAAACAACTGGAAGAACAACGTTTGGATAAAGAACACGAGCTGGAAGATAAAAGAATAGAGTTGTCACATTTGCAGGAACAGCACGAAACGACAAAAAAACAAATTCTTGAAACCCAGCAGAAGCTGGAAGGTCTTCGTAATAAGCTGGCAGAAGAAAACCGGAAACTGGATAGCAAACGGAATGAGCATGCATTGCTGAAGAGCCTGATAGATAAAATGGAGGGCTACCCCGAAAGTGTTAAGTTTTTGCACAACAACTCCAATTGGAACCATACTTCGCCTATTTTGTCCGACACTATTTATGTAAAGGAGGAATACCGTGCGGCTGTTGAAAATGTGCTGGAACCGTATTTGAACTATTATGTGGTAAACGACCTAGAGGAAGGTATGCAAGCTATCCATTTGTTGGATGCAAGTCAGAAGGGCAAAGCAAACTTTTTCCTGCTTGACAGGATCAATAATTATAAACGTACCGAAGAGCATCAACCCACCAATACTATTAGGGCGCTGGATGTAATTGAAGTAGATGAAAAATACAAGAATCTTGCGGAGTACCTGCTTTGTAGTGTGTACATAGCAGATGATGAAACTGCCATACAAGATAGCGATGGGGGAGTGGTGCTGGAAAAACACGGGAAATTTGTAAAAGGTAAGTTCTCGTTAAGTGGCGGTAGCATAGGATTGTTTGAAGGAAAAAAGATCGGTCGGGCGAAGAACCTGGAAAAGTTATTTAGCCAGATAGAGGCCCAGGAAACTGTAGTAAACAGTATTAAGGCTGAGATACAGGAACGACATCACGAAGTGATAACATACAACGACCAGTTGAAAGAGAACGTAATTAAACAAACTCAACAAGAAATAAACAACCTGACTAATCAATTGTTTGCGTTGCAGAACAAGCTGGAAAACCTCGACGCCCTGCAAAACAGCAGCCAGAAAAGGCTGGATGAATTGGAAGCCAACCTCGAAGCGAACCAGGACGCAATTGCTGATGTGAGGGAGGAATTGATTATTTTAAGCGATCAATTGCAATCTGCCAACGACAACATGAAAATGCAGGAGCAGGATTATAAACTCGCCGAACAGGATTACAACGATATAAACAGGTTATTTAATGAAAGTAACCTACAGTTCACAAGACAGCAAAGTAAGATCTCAGCGTTGAAGACGGAATTGAACTTTAAACGAAATCAGTTAAATGACCTCACCGAACAGATTGAAAGTAATAAAGTTCAACTGAAGCAGGCGACTGAGACGATAGCTGAGAACAAGGAAAAATTGAATGATAACGATGAATTCCTAGTCAACCTGATGCGGATGAAAGATGAGGAAGAAAAACAACTAAATGAAACAGATCAGGCATACTATAATTTACGGAATGTATTGCAGAGTAAGGAAAGCGCCCTGCGGCATAATGTAAAAAGTAAGGAACTGATTGATCATATTCTTACAGAAATAAAAGACAAGTTGAATGAGCTGAAACTCCAGTTGGCTGGTATGAAGGAAAGATTAAGTGTTGAATTTAAGATCGATATTGATGAGATTCTTGACCGGCACCGAACTACAGATACCCCTGTTGCAGATTTACATGCTGCCTCAGAACGTATGAAGAAGCGTTTGGAGAATATGGGTGAAGTAAACCCTACCGCAATTGAAGCTTACACGGAGATGAAGAAGAGGTATGACTTCATTGTTGAACAGAAGAATGACCTGGTGGATGCAAAGGAGAGCCTGATGCAGACCATACAGGAAGTAGAGACAACTGCAAACCAAAAATTTCTCGATACTTTCAACCAGGTAAAAGAAAATTTTCAAAAAGTGTTCAAAAGTTTGTTTACAGAAGAGGACCAGGGAGACCTGATATTGGTTGATCCCACTAATTTGGCAGAAAGTGGAATTGATATAATCGCCAAACCAAAAGGAAAAAGGCCAAGCAGCATAGGTCAATTGAGCGGTGGAGAGAAAACTTTGACCGCAACAGCACTATTATTTTCAATTTACTTGATTAAACCAGCACCTTTTTGTATCTTAGACGAGGTAGATGCTCCCCTTGACGATGCTAATGTTGGAAAGTTTACAAAGATGATTCAGCAATTCAGTGAAAATAGCCAATTTATAATTGTGACACATAATAAGCAAACAATGAGTACTGTAGATGTGATCTATGGTGTTACAATGCAGGAACCAGGTGTGAGTAAACTTGTCCCGGTTGACTTTAGAGGGTTATCAGATACGCCTCCTTCTGCAAAAAAAGTTGCCATTGGATAACGGTTTTTGTTTTTCTTTTGTAATAGACAGTGTAGTAGGAGCCGCTTTATGCGGTTCTTGCTGTTTTACCATATGTACTCCCTGTTGTTAATCTGTCTATGCTCGATTGTCTGACTAAAAGCGTCATTTTAAATATTCTAATTAAGTGTTCGGGATGCTCCTCTTCCTGATATTCAAACGACCTGATCTGTCGCCGTTCATTATATTGCATACAAGGTTCAATTTTCTTTTTGAGCAGGAACCGAGCGCCTAAAGTTGGATTTGTGATTGAAGCGGCTGATGGTTTGTAACTTTAGGGTATGGAAATGAATTACAGTGGAAATATTCAACTGGTTGAATGTCCTCGGGATGCAATGCAGGGATGGAAAAGGCTGATTCCTACACATAAGAAGATAAGATACTTAAATACATTGCTTAAAGTAGGATTCCATACCCTCGATTGCGGAAGTTTTGTTTCGGCTAAAGTTATTCCGCAAATGGCGGATACAAAGGAAGTAATTAGCGCTTTGTCACTGCAAGACAGCCGCACAAAGTTGCTGGTAATTATTGCTAATCCAAGGGGTGCCGAAGAGGCAGCAGCATTTGATAACATATCTTATCTAGGTTTCCCATTTTCCATTTCTCCAACTTTTCAGAAAAGAAATACAAACAGTACAACTGAAGAAAGTTTGCAGCGATTAGATGAGATTCAAAACGTTTGCCTGCAACAAAATAAAGAGCTGGTTGTTTATCTAAGTATGGCGTTTGGTAACCCATACGGAGATGAATATGACGAGGATGCTCTGTTGAATTGGGCCGATGAAATGGTAAAAAGAAACATAAAGATTGTTTCGCTCGCTGATACAATTGGCATAGCAACTCCCGAACAGATTAATTTTGCACTAAATACGCTGATAGCCGCTTTTCCTCAGACTAATTGGGGCGTACACCTTCATTCCACTGCTACTAATGGAAAGCAAAAACTTGAGGCTGCATTAGAGGCTGGTTGTAAAAGATTTGATGGTGCCTTGAAAGGTATTGGAGGTTGCCCAATGGCTTCTGATGAATTGGTAGGTAATATGAACACTGAATGGATGATTGATTATTTTAAAGAAAATAACATATTACCGTCAATTAATTATCAGGCGCTCAAAGAGTCTCTACAACTGGCAGAAGAAATATTTCGTGTTTAAAATCAATTAGGTTTTATAAAAATGGCTGGCTTTTTAAAATCAGAAGTATGATTTTTGATGTAGCGAAAAGATGAAATTCATTTTCCAAATTTTAAATTTTAAATTTTCAAATCTGCATTATGAAACTTATGTTAGATGTTGATATTAAATCGCCGGAAAAAAAAATAAGGTATTCTGATAAGATTTTTTTAATTGGTTCCTGTTTTACAGAACACATAGGACGAAGGTTGGAGGAACTAAAATTTAGTATAATACAAAACCCTAACGGTATTTTGTTCGATCCTGTTAGTGTGAGCAATAGTTTGATTTCATATATAGAACTTAGGAAATACAAACAATCCGATCTCTTTTATTTGAATGAATTGTGGCAAAGCTGGAACCACCACTCTGTTTTCTCAGGTATGGATGCTAACAATGTGTTGCTAAACATCAATCTATCTCAAATAAAAGCACATGAACAATTAAAGAACGCAGGATGGTTGATAGTAACCCTTGGCTCGTCATTTTTTTATCGCCTTTCAGAAGATCATCAGTCAGTTGCTAACTGCCATCGTGCACCTGGCCAATGGTTTAATAAACATTTGCTGGTTATTGAAGAAACTGTAGCTGCACTGGAAGAAAGCATTCAAAAACTGAGTGAATTTAATCCTGATTTACAAATTATTTTCACTATCAGCCCTGTTCGCCATATTAGGGATGGGGTAATAGAGAACAACCGAAGTAAAGCAAGATTAATTGAGGCTGTACATCAGTTGGTCGACAAGTATAAACACGTTTATTACTTTCCTTCTTACGAGCTTGTTATTGATATTCTCCGGGATTATCGCTTTTACGATATAGACCTGGTTCATCCAAACTATGCTGCTACTGAATTTGTTTTTGAAAAATTTGAGAAAAGCTTTATCGATGAAGATGCCCGGGGATATATGGAGGAGATTAAAAAGATCGCAAATGGTTTTAAACATAAGCCGTTTCAACCTCAAACACAATCGCATCAATCTTTTCTAAGAAGCACTTTTGAAAAAGTAAAGGTCTTGCAGGAGAAGCTGCCAGAACTTGATTTCTCAAAAGAGCTGACTTATTTCTCTAAGAGAAATCCCTGACGTTTGCCCCTATTAACAACTCTGAAAAATTTTAAGGATAAGAAAAACAACAACGGCTCGAAGCCAAATGCACCGCTCTCTTTGTTCCTTTTTCTTTTGCGAAGTATAAACTTAGTAAAAGAAAAAAATCTCCCGGTTCACTTCTATGGCTTGGGACCAGGAGATTGCTATTGATTTCTTCAATTTTACTTTGTTATCAACTCCTGTTCTTTAAAAAATCTATCCAGTGCATTATCCAAACTCGGAAGCTCGAAACCTTTCTCTGTTGCAAGCACGCTGTAAGCCGGTCGTGAAGCAATAAAATTCATTTCAGATAAAGTAACCGGCTTAAAGTATTTTGGATTATAACCGCTTCTTTGCGCTACCTCAAAAGCTAGCATCGCCCAGCTTATGCTTCCTTTGTTGGAAATATTCCAGATTCCGTTTGCTTTATCTATAAGAAGATCCAGCGTGGTGTTTACGATGTCAGGAACGTAGGTAGGCGATATTACAACATCGTTTGGAGCCAAAAAATGCTGTTGGCGCGCAAACGACTTGAGTGCCTCATGAACGAAATTAAGTTTATCCCACGGACCAAAGAATGCTCCCGTTCTAATGATAAGTGCATCAGGGTCGTTTTCCAAAACATTTTCTTCAGCCATTACCTTACTTTGCCCGAAAATGTTTAATGGTGCAACCAGGTCACTTTCCAGGTAAGGATTATTCTTTTTGCCATCAAAAACAAGATCTGAAGAATAGGTGACAAACTGCACTCCAAACTTCCGGCAAGCTGCAGAGAGAAGTTTTGGCGCAACGCAATTAATCCTAAAGCATTCTTCTTGTTCTTTTTCGGCTTCATCGATTTTTGAGAACCCTGCTGTATTTATAATCGCCCAGGGGTCATAATGCTTTATCATTCTTTCGATATCTGCCACGTCAGCTATATCCACTTCGTTTCTGCCCAAGGAGATATGATGAATACTGCGGAAATTACAAATCCTACTAAACGCAGTTGCCAGCGCCCCCGTTTTCCCTATAATGATTAGTGGGTTTGTCTGTACTTTTTTGATTCCTGGAGCGTGTTCGCATAATTCTTCCAACTTGTATTCGATTGCACACGGCCTTTTCCACCATCCTTCTTCTTTTAGTACCGGATGTTCGAAATCCACTCCTTTAGAAAGTGATTTTACAAGGTGTGTAAGGGCAGTAGGCCGTGGTTTAGAAATAGCTCTTACGTCATACAGGCCTGATTCGTAAACTCCTGCCGGTTTGGTTAGAAGACTACACCAGTCAAATGAACCAAGCAATGCCCATGCGGTAACTGCTCTTATATCAACACCTTCTTCTTTTAACTTATTCGCAGCTTTCCAGATATAGTTAAACCACCTTAGTTGTTCTTCGCGGGTACAATGCAGGTGAACCTCGGTAATAGCAATGGGCAAATGAAAGCGCTCCCACACTTCTTTAAACAATACCTCAGGCCCCTCATTTCGTCCGACTCTTACAGCTTCGACATCTGCGTAAACGTCGACTCCATTTCCTCCTATGGTATGTGCAGGAAATCTTTCAACTCTTTCGTCAATATACCGTTCGGAAGTAATATAATAATTTACACCCATAATATCTGGCTGACAAGGATTTTCTTCAAAAAAAGCGAAGTCCTCTTTATTCAGTCCAACATACATCAGGTATTCCCACAACGAGTGATTCTCATTGATCTTTCCCGCAAGAATATCAAAAGAAAGCCAACGTCGTTTGTTTTCGAAGTTGGCCTGGTATCTTAAATTATAAGAACTTTGCGTTTTACCGATGTCTTCCGTTTGCACCAGCTTCGCATTCGGATTTATTTTCCTGATAGCCCTCATTGCCAGGATAGTACCTTTGCACTCTGCAAGCAGTATTCTAAAAAAATCTAAAGTATTTGCTTTATGGGGATACCAATGTCCATATAAACCGCAAAAACGTGCTGTAGTTAACGGTTCATTTACTGGTGTGTAATATTCCAGCCATGGAAATCTTTCAGCCACTTTTGCTGCATAATGTTCTAATCCTTCAGCAAAACTTCCATCAAAAAAATCTGCATAAACAGGCCCGCTGCCATGATGAACAAGGCCAATAATCGGCTCAATACCTGCCTGACATAACTCATTTAACCGTGAAGCAGAATGGCTCCAATCTATGATTGTATTTTTCTGAGGAGCATGTTTTTCCCAAAGTACAGGGTAACGTAATGCTTTTATTCCTAGTTCTCCAAACCGCTTTATATCTTCATGTCCTCTTATGTAGTGACCAGAAAACACCAGTTGGTCCATATAGTCATCCTCAACTCTATTTAGAGAACATTCCAACCCACCCCATATTTCAATTTTGCTTTTGGTAAACTCTTTCTTCATCAGATTGCAGTTTGGTGGACAAATCGGACTGCATGATCTTCTTAAACATTGTTAGTGCTTGTGCGACAACCTGGTCCATATTATAATATCTGTAAGTTGCGAGCCGTCCTACAAAATATGTATTCGTTAACTGGTTGGCAAGAGCAGCGTATTTTTTATACAACATCTCATTTTCGGGACGTGGCACCGGGTAATAAGGGTCTCCGGTCGCCTCAGGAAATTCGTACACTAAAGTTGTTTTATCGTGCTTCTGTCCGGTCAAATGTTTAAATTCGGTTATCCTCGTAAATCCATAATCGTTTGGATAATTGATTGTTCCTGTCTCCTGGAATTGCGCCGCCTCCAAAGTCTCGAATTTAAATCGTAATGACCTGTAAGGAAGTTTACCGTATTTATAGTTGAAGAATTCATCAACAGGGCCTGTAAAGATTAATTTTCTAAATTTAACCTCATCCATTACCTCCTCGTAATCGGTGTTTAACATAATCTTTATGTTTGGATGCGAAAGCATCTTCTCAAACATCCTGCTATATCCGTGTAATGGCATCGACTGATACGTATCAGTAAAGTATCTGTCGTCTTTGTTTGTTCTTGTAGGCACCCTTGCCGTTACTGATGCATCCAGTTCTGAAGGATCTAAATCCCACTGCTTACGTGTATATCCTCTGAAAAACTTTTCGTATAGCTCTCTGCCAACTTTGCTAACCACTACATCCTCTGAAGTTTTTATAGGGTAGGTTTTTTCAGCCCTTGAAGCCAAAAACTCCTCAACCTCGAGCCCATTTAAATTTAATCCGTAGTATTTATTGATCGTATTAAGATTGATAGGAATGGGCAGCAGTTGTCCATCTACATTAGCCAAAACCTTATGCTGGTAATTGCGCCAGCCCGTAAACTTGCTTAGGTAATTGAATACGTCAGCGGAGTTTGTATGGAAAATATGGGGGCCGTACTTATGCACGAGTATGCCGTCTTCGTTGTAATAATCATAGGCATTACCACCAATATGATTTCTTTTGTCTATAATTAAGATCTTTTTATTACCTGCAGAAGCAAGCCTTTCAGCAAGCACACTTCCAGCGAAGCCTGCGCCAACTATTAAATAGTCGTAAGTGTATCTGTCAGAAGTTCTGGCAACCGTTTTGTTTTTCTTTTTATTAGAAAGCGTAGCATTTATCTTTTTCATCATCTCCGTAAAAGTGGAACTCCAGCTTTTATCAGCTAAGAATTCATCCACTTCCGGCATCCAATTACCTTTGTTCATCTTCATATAATCCTCCGCTGCTGCTACGAATTCTTCTGCAGTAGCGCCTATTTTTACCAGACCCTTATCTCCGTAAGGATTTATTACGTCGGTAATAGGCGTAGATACTACGGGCACTCCGGCTGCAAGATATTCAGGTGTTTTTGTAGGACTAATGAAGCGGGTTGATTCATTTATTGCAAAAGGAATTAAGGCTACATCCCAGCCAGAAACGTATGTTGGTAACTCATCATAATTTTTACCGCCCAACAAGTGAACATTAGGTCGACGAGGAAGTGATTTGGGATTAATTTTAACGACAGGTCCCAACAGGATAAAATTCCACCCAGGCCTTAACTTAGCCATTTTCTTAACCAGTTCGATATCAAATCTTTCATCTATCACTCCATAGAAACCAAGCTTGGGTCCCTTAATATTTTTCTGATCTTCAGGTTCTTCCTTCACAGTTCTTGCTTGTTCAAAATGTTTTTTATCTATACTGCTTGGAAATGCGTAAATATTTTTATGCTTGTCTTTTTTATGTTCATACAAACACTGTCCACCAGTGAAGACAACATCTGCTTTTTTAAATAAATCATTTTCGAAATCGCTAAGTCTTGCAGGCGCATTTTTAAAGTGCGATAGTTCATCCATGCAATCATATATGGTTAATGCAGGCTTAATGTGACTCGAAAATGCAAGGGCCATGGGAGTATAGTACCAAAAAATCAAATCATCAAGGTTCTTACTCTTCAAAAACTTGTCTAACAAATTTTTTTGTATTCTTTCTGTCTCTTCCTGTGAGATGCGACTTGGTAAATGTGGCGTTACAATCCAAAGATTGTCAGCTTTAGGAGTAAAAGATAAAGTAGGTTCACCTGGAGCATCGTGAAATGGCTCTTCAACAAAGTAGACGGTAAACATAGTTGCAAAACGAGAGAGCAAATGTTGAGGACGCTGATAAACAAAATTCCATCGTAGGTGAGAAAAACAAATAAGGGTAGATGGATTATTTGATGGTCCGTCTAATTGGTAGCCGTTATTAGTTTTAAAAATCCCGTTTGTTACCTCCATAGTTTCAATAAGTATTTTTAGGTCAGAGATGTGATTAATGGGTTTATATAATATTAATAACGTGCCATTCTTTTTTCAATCTGATAAGATTAGAATATTTAATATTAATCCTTTTTTGAAGGACTTGGAGATAATAAAAATCGGCAGGTGGGGAAATAAGTCGACATCTGTTTAATAGAATGACATAACATTTAAACAAATTTTGGCGGCTTTGGCGAGGAATGTCGGGGGAGCTTGTAAAAAAGGGGCAGGGCCGGAAAAGGGTGCAGTTACTGTATTAATAGATGAGGGACAAGTAACTGAAGCTATTAAAGCTCTGGTTTAATAGCTTCAGTTAAGAACGAGTTAGCAAAGGTTGACTTTGTGTGTAAACAAAAATGCATCCGGTGAAGGATGCATTTTGGAAGTTGATAGTAATTTTTCATAAGCCTAAACTTGTTCTTTTATTTCATCCATAGAAATTGAGCCATGACTTTCGTCATACACACACTCTCCATTTTTTATAAGCAACACCTGCGGACTTTCATGATAGACGTTTAGTTCTGACGAAATTTTATTGCTGATATTACGATGTGCGATAAGGTCAAGAAAATAAAAATCGGCGTTTTCAGGAGGAGCACTTCTTTCAAGCCTTCCTTTTGCCATAGAGCTTATACTGCACCTGGTGCTATGTTTAAAAATGACCTGGGGTTTTACCTTCGATTGCTCTAAAATAGTGCTTAACTGATCCTCATTTTTCAATTCGATCCAATTCATAATTCCTGTTTATTTTACATTCTACAAAAATCATCCCTTAAAAAAATACCGGGGGTTGTGAGAAGGGCAACTGCCTTGCCTGCTCGCAGCGCATGATGTAAGCATTGCAGCCAGGAGGACTACAGAAACAATTGAAGTGAACGTCTTTTTCATAGTTTATGTTGTTAGACAAATAAACGGTTATTTTGCACCGATATTTCAAAGATAAAAAATTTAATGAAAGTTCATTTTATAGCCATTGGCGGCAGTGTCATGCATCAGTTGGCCATTGCATTAAAAAGAAAAGGATACCAGGTTACAGGAACCGATGACGAGATTTTTGAACCCAGTAAAACAAATCTTGAAAAAGAGGGATTATTACCTGTAGAAATGGGATGGAATCCTAAACTTATAACATCTGATATAGAAGCAGTTATATTAGGAATGCATGCAAAGATCGATAATCCGGAAATCGAAAAAGCCAGGGAACTAGGGCTAAAATTGTATTCTTTTCCAGAATATATCTTCAAAGAAAGCATCGCTAAAACAAGATTAGTGGTTGGAGGCAGTCATGGAAAAACCACTACAACCAGCATGATCATGCACGTGTTAAAATATGCACAAAAGCAGTTTGACTACCTGGTGGGTGCCAGACTCGAAGGTTTTGATCAATCCGTCAATATCACCAATGCTCCTGTAATTGTTTGCGAAGGAGATGAATATCCTGCAAGTGTTATCGAAAGACGACCAAAGTTTCATTTCCTTTTTCCACATATTGCTATTATTACCGGCATAGCATGGGATCACATCAATATTTTCCCAACATTTCAGAATTATCTTGAGCAATTTGAGACCTTCATCAATAAGGTGGAAACCGATGGCACTTTGATTTACAATGAAAGCGACGATGTCTTGAACAAATTGGTGCTAGACAATAAACGTACGGATATTATAAAAGTTCCCTACAACGTTCCTGCGCATACTATAATGAAGGGCAAACAACTATTACCATAGAGGGTGTCACAGGTAAGTTGCAGGTCTTTGGCGATCATAATCTGCTTAACCTGCAAGCGGCATGGCATGCGTGTAAACTATTAGGGATAGACGTGGCTACTTTTGTAAAGGCAATCGGTACATTTACCGGCGCAAGCAAGCGTCTTGAAAAAATTGCAGAAAATGCCCAAACGATTGTTTATCGTGATTTTGCCCATGCCCCAAGTAAAGTAAAAGCAACTATCGAGGCAGTAAAACAGCAATATCCACACAGGAAATTAATTGCAGTTTTAGAACTCCACACTTTCAGCAGCCTTAATGAAGAATTTATGAAAGAATATAAAGGCGCAATGGAAAAGGCAGATGAGGCAGCAGTCTTTTATTCAGAACATGCGCTTGAGTTAAAAAGAATGCCTGACCTGCCCAAAAAAGCTGTTGAAAACGGTTTTCAAAAAAAAGGACTTGAAGTTATTACAGATAAAAAAGAATTACGCCAATGGCTGTCAGCGCAGCAGTACGAAAACGCCAATCTTGTACTAATGAGCAGTGGAAATTACGATGGATTAGATGTAATCGATTTTGCTGAAAAGATAACGGCTAATTAATTTTTTATACTGATTTTTGCAAAAAGACTTTCTTACCAGTTTGAATTTATACCATGAAATTAGAGTTAAAACGACCTATCGCTTTTATTGATTTGGAAACAACGGGTACCAACCTTGCGATCGACAGAATTGTTGAGGTCGCGATTGTAAAAGTAGGAATTGATGGAAACAGGCAAACTAAAAGAAAGCTGATAAATCCTTTAATGCCCATACCTAAAGGATCGAGTGATATACACGGTATAACAGACGAAATGGTAAAAGATGCACCTTCATTTAAGCAGGTTGCCAACGAGATAAAACAATTTATTGATCATTGCGACATCGGGGGCTACAACAGTAACCGGTTCGATATTCCTATGCTGGTGGAAGAGTTTCTAAGATCAGGTCTTGAGTTCTCTATTGATGGAAGGAAGCTAATAGATGTTCAAAGGGTCTTTCATATGATGGAACAAAGAACATTGAGTGCTGCCTATAAGTTTTATTGTCAGAAAACTCTGGAAGGAGCGCACGGTGCAGAGGTTGATGCAGCCGCAACTGCCGAAATTCTGGAGGCTCAGATAGAAAGATATCCGGAAATTGGAGTTACGCCGGAGTCGATCTGCAGCTTTTGCGGTGAAGAAGACCTGGTTGATTTTGCCCGTCGTTTTATTAAAGTTGATTGTAAGGAAGTGTTCAACTTTGGTAAACATAAAGGTCGGTGTGTGGAAGACGTGTTAAAAGCGGAACCTCAATATTACGATTGGATGATGAAGGGCGACTTTCCTTTGCACACCAAACAAAAGCTTACCGAAATAATGAAACGTTCGTTGCTTAAGAAAGTTTAAATGTATTTTAGGTTATCAGAACAGCCTTTCAGTTAAAGTAAATTTGTACATTCGGATTGTATAAAACCCCCTTGCTTGTTTTTGGAAAAAATTGTAATCATACCTACGTATAATGAGAAGGAAAATATTTCAAATATTTTAAAAGCAATTTTTTCCTTAGACAAAAATTATCATGTTTTAATCATTGACGACGGATCGCCTGATGGCACTGCAGAAATTGTAAAAGGGATGCAGAATGAGTACAAAGGCCAATTATTTTTAGAAGAGCGGCGAGGTAAGCAGGGATTAGGAACTGCATACATTCATGGATTTAAGTGGAGTATCTGCAGGGGGTATAATTATATTTTTGAAATGGATGCCGACTTTTCCCATCGTCCCTCGGATCTCGAACGGTTGTATGATGCGTGTAGATTTGAAGGTGCTGATGTAGCTGTAGGTAGCCGATATGTGGCCGGTGGTAAAACGGAAAACTGGCCGTGGGATAGGATGTTTTACTCAAAAGGAGGTGCACTATATACAAGACTAATTACCTGGATGCCGGTAAAAGATCCTACAGCGGGTTTTGTATGTTATAAACAAGAGGTATTGCAAAATATAAATTTTGCGCAAATAAAATTTGTGGGTTACGCTTTTCAAATTGAAATGAAATTTGCTGCCTGGAAGCTTAAGTTCAAAATAAAGGAAGTGCCGATTACATTTACTGACAGAAAAGATGGTACTTCAAAAATGAGTAAAGGCATTATAAAAGAAGGCGTATTTGGTGTTTTAAAAATTCAGTTTCTAAGCCTTTTTAAAAACTATCGCCGCCGTGTAAGAAAGTCTGCCGGGTTTGTTTCTTCGCCCAATGTGTAGAATTAGTATGTTTAGGATAAGGAGTTTGCATCTCTCTTTACTTTACATCAACGTATTGAGTAATATTCCTCAACTTTATTCGAATCTTCACTATTCTCCATGAAAAACGCCTTGTTGAAACTCCATTTTGCCGTATTTCTTTGGGGTTTTACAGGTGTTTTAGGCAGATTGATTTCGCTGAATGAAGGTCTTCTTGTCTGGTATCGACTCATTATAACAATTGTTACACTGTATTTCTTAATGAGGTCAGAAAAACAACTTGAGTCAGTTTCTCCTAAACAGCGCAGCCATTTTTTTGCTATTGGAGGCTTGCTTGCGCTTCACTGGTGCTTCTTTTACGGCAGTATAAAATACGCTAACGTTTCTATTGCTTTAACCTGTCTTTCGTCAACGGGCTTGTTTACAGCGTTACTAGAACCTTTAATAACCAGAAAAAAAATTGTATTAAATGAAATACTGCTGGGTCTTGTTGCGATTGTTGGTATTTATCTTATTTTTCATTTCGATCCACGATACAAGACCGGAGTTATTTTAGGTGTGGCAGCCGCTATTCTTACCTGTGTTTTTTCCATCTTAAACAAAACACAGGTAACTTATAATGCTCCCCGTACGGTGATGTTGTATGAATTGTGTGGAGGCTTTTTATTGTTAACTATATTAATGCCTTTTTACCTTTACTTTTTACCAACAGAACATTGGCTTCCACTCAAAACTGATCTCCTGTGGTTTTTATTACTAAGTTGGCTTTGCACTATACTTGCTATGGACCTTTCTTTACAAGCTTTACAAAAAGTATCTGCATTCACACAAAATCTTACATTAAACCTGGAGCCTGTATACGGTATTATCCTTGCGTTTGTTGTGTATAATGAAAACAAGTATTTAAGCAAATGGTTCTACTACGGATTTACGCTTATTTTATTGGCTGTCTTTCTGCAAATGTTACGCATAATCAGAGGTAGAAAAAAAACGGCTCTGGTTTTTTAATTAGGACAGTTCTAATAATTATAATGGCATAATTTTTACTTTGTAGCTTTCTCATTTAAAGCTTTTCATGAAAATTGAAGATTTTTATATTAAAGGTTATAACTGGATTTTACGATATGGACCAAGAACAATTATAGCTCTTATATTACTTTTTTTGGGTTTCTGGTTAATTGGAAGAATAAAGAAGATACTTCATGGATCTCTGGACAGAAGAAATGTCGACCCTTCACTACGACCTTTTCTATTAAGCGTTTCTGTCATTTTTTTGCAGGGGTTGCTTGTGTTAGCTGCTATGCAGGTTCTAGGAGTTCAGATGACCATTTTTGCTGCTTTTGTTGGCGCTTTTGGTGTTGCTACCGGTTTGGCATTGTCAGGAACTTTGCAAAATTTCACAAGCGGTGTTTTGATTCTTGTTTTAAAACCATTTAAGGTAGGTGATCATATAATTGCCCAGGGTCAGGAAGGTACTGTCCATTCTATAGAAATTTTTTATACCATAGTTACTACATTCGATAAGAGAACGGTTATTCTTCCAAACAGCAAACTTTCAAATGAGGTTATTGTAAATCTAAGCAGAGAAGGTGTCCGGCGGCTGGATGTTGAATTAAAGTTTCCATTTACAGTTTCTTTCGATCGGGTGCAAACCATTTTAGAATACACTATAAATGCAAACAAAGAACTTTTAAAGAAGCCCAGGTTTCGAATTGGCGTTTCATCTATCGAACCCGATGGATATAAGGTCATGGTGAATACATGGATAAAGCCGAATGGTTACCAGGATACTAAATTGCAATTGCAACAAAAAATAATTGACGACATTATAGCAGGTGGAATAAAGCTACCGGGAATGTGAGAAATTGCTTTGGATACCACCACAACTGGTTCAACTATTTAATGGTAACCCATATGCTCTCATGCCTGACGGTTAACAGTTTAATTTTTGCAGAAGTTGTCAAGTTTACTTCTAATTGTCTCTTTATCTGTTGCGGTTTTCGCCCAATAAAAATGCTTTTTAATACTCATTTTTGCTTTGCTATTGTCGATGTCTTTATAAAGCTCTCCGAGTAAATTGAAATACAAATGATTGTTTATAAATTGCAATTTTTCCGCCCCTATAATAGCTGCCTCCTTTCCAATTGTTTTTGCAAGGGCGTACGTTCTGTTTAAAGCTACAACAGGAGAAAAATGTATATGCAGCAACTGATTATGCAATTCTAAAAATATTTTCCCACTTTTCCTGTGTGTCACCTTTTCTGGTGTGCCAATAAGCCTATACTCGCGTCTAAATGATATTTTGAGACTTTGTTTCTGCCTGTTGCTTTGTGTAGAAAATAAACGCCCTTTGCAATCAATTCCTTATTCCAAAGTTTCTCAGCCTGATCACTGTATAAAACCAATTCTCCTTCATCGTTTTTTCTTGCCTTAAATCTCGAAGAATGAAAGCAAAATAGAGATAACAGGGCATTTACTTCTGGTAAATGGATTGGAAATCCATAGGTTTAAAGCCATTGACTGAAAGTCATTTGAGGTCGCTGCGAACAGCGTTGAAAACTATAAACTGAAAGGTCATTATAATTATTCAAGAATGAAATTCTGAAAAGATGAACATGATCCTTACTTACAACATCTTTCAAAATCCTAACATCCATGTTGTCACAAACCTGTCGAAGCAAATCCCTACACCTTAATTGAACATCTCCTTTCATCACTGAATAACTATACTTCGTACTCCAAACAATATGAACATGCAATTGATGAATACTATGGCTACTCTTTCTTAAATTCTCATCCTGCAAATTTATTTAGATTTGTAGAAACTAAAGTCTTGCACTAGAGTGCATAGCTTGAGCACGTTTTGTGACCAGACAATTGATCTTTTTTTTGTGATAATGTAGAAGCAAAATTACAATAACGAGAAAAGGCGATTTTCCAACCATGCACATCAAAGTGTTTCGACACCAGCAGTTTTAAAGTAAAAAGAGGCTGCCGGAAGGGCAACCTCTGAGTAAATTATAATTAATGTAACTACTGCTGTGCAGCAGCTAAGGCATTTCTTCGAATAATGTTCAACGCAGCACCTGCTTTAAACCATTCTATTTGTTGCTCGTTGTACGTATGATTTACAATAATGCTTTCAGAATCTCCGTCAGCATGATGTAGTACTAAAGTTAAAGGGGTGCCAGGGGCAAAATGATTCAATCCTTCAATATCAATAATATCGTCTTCCAGAACTTTTTCATAGTCTTCTTTGTGGGCAAAAGTTAGACCCAGCATACCTTGTTTTTTAAGGTTAGTTTCATGAATACGGGCAAAAGATTTTACCAATATTGCACGCACACCTAAATGACGTGGCTCCATAGCAGCATGTTCCCGGGAAGAACCTTCACCATAATTCTCATCACCTACAACTATACTTCCTAACCCAGCAGCTTTATACGCCCTTGCTGTTGCCGGTACCGGCCCGTATTCGCCTGTTAGCTGATTTTTTACCTTATCAGTACTATCGTTGAAGTAATTTAAAGCCCCGATGAGCATGTTGTTAGAAATGTTGTCGAGGTGACCGCGGAACTTTAACCATGGACCAGCCATAGAAATGTGGTCAGTTGTGCATTTTCCTCGTGCTTTTATCAATAATCGTAAACCTTTGATATCTGTTCCTTCCCATGCAGGAAACGGTTCAAGGAGTTGAAGACGCTGTGACTCGGGGCTTACTAAAACCTGTACAGCACCAGGATCTTCGGCAGGTGCCTGATATCCCGGATCTTCTACAGAAAAACCTTTTGGAGGTAGTTCGTAACCCTTCGGTTCATCCAACTTAACCTGTTGTCCGTCTTCATTCAACAAAGTATCAGTGAGAGGGTTAAAAGTAAGGTCTCCGGCAAGTGCAAAAGCTGTAACAATTTCAGGAGATGCTACAAATGCATGTGTTCCGGGAAAGCCGTCGTTTCTTTTGGCGAAATTCCGGTTAAATGAAGTTATAATCGAATTTTTACGGCTGGGATCATCAATATGACGGGCCCACTGACCAATACATGGTCCGCAAGCATTTGCCAATACAAGGCCGCCCATATTATCATACGCTTTTAACCAGCCATCTTTTTCTACTGTATACCTCACAAGTTCGCTACCAGGCGAAATGGTAAATTCTGCTTTTGCTTTTAGATTTTTGTCTACAGCCTGTTGTGCAATAGAGGCTGAACGGCTTATATCTTCATAAGAACTGTTGGTGCAAGAACCTATTAATGCAACTTCCAGTTTTTCGGGCCAGTTGTTTGCTCTTACTGCCTCTGCAAAGCGGCTGATAGGCCATGCTAAATCAGGAGTGTAAGGTCCGTTAACATGAGGCTCAAGTTCGCTTAAATTTATTTCAATTACTTCGTCAAAATATTTTTTAGGAGCAGCAATAACCTGTGGATCGGCACGAAGATGCTCTTTAATTCCATCCGCTAATTCTGCTATATCTTCTCTTTCAGTAGATTTTAAATAAGCACTCATTTTATCATCGTATCCAAAAATTGAGCAGGTTGCACCGATCTCTGCACCCATGTTACAAATAGTGGCTTTTCCCGTTGCGCTTATTTCATCAGCACCTTCACCAAAATATTCTACAATAGCTCCGGTTCCTCCTTTCACAGTAAGAATACCGGCTACTTTAAGAATAATATCTTTAGGAGCGGTCCATCCGCTCATTTTACCGGTAAGCTTCACACCAATCAATTTCGGCCATTTAAGTTCCCACGCCAATCCTGCCATTACATCACTGGCATCGGCACCACCCACACCTATTGCAATCATTCCTAAGCCACCGGCATTAGGAGTGTGACTATCCGTTCCGATCATCATACCACCTGGAAATGCATAATTCTCCAAAACCACCTGGTGAATGATACCGGCCCCCGGCTTCCAGAAACCTAACCCGTACTTATTACAAACAGAGGCGAGAAATTCATAGACTTCTTTATTGGTATTTAACGCAGCATTTAAATCTTCGGCAGCGCCCGTTTTGGCCTGAATAAGGTGATCGCAATGAACAGTGCTGGGTACAGCTACCTGTGGACGACCTGCCTGCATAAATTGCAGAAGTGCCATTTGGGCTGTCGCATCCTGCATGGCAACACGGTCAGGGGCAAAATCTACATAGTGTGTACCACGCTCAAAATTTTGCAGCTTCATATCCGTGTGCAGATGTGCAAACAATACTTTTTCTGCAAGTGTTAGTGGTCTGCCAACCTCGTTACGGGCTGCTTCAATTTTGCCGGGCAGTTCTTCGTAGACTTTACTGATCATTTCTATGTCAAATGCCATGTCTTTGATATGATTTAAAGGTGTAAAAAAAAGTTTAGTAAAATTAAGTCAAAAGTATTCTTGAGCGAAATCAGATTTCCATCCTCTAAGATTATTAATTCATCTAAATTGCATATTGCTGAAAAAAGGCAAAACAATAAAAACATTGTCATGAAAAGTGTAAGAGAAATTATTGAACTAAATGCATTTGGTGTTTGTGCCGCTATTGGGGAGAAGATGGGTATTGCTTCCACCAGAATACGTATGTGGTTTATCTATATTTCTTTTTTGACATTTGGATCACCTTTTATAATTTATATGGTTCTTGCTTTTTGGATTAATATCAAAAACTATATTTACTCGGCAAAACGAAACCCTTTGCGTTACCTATAAAAAAACTTATAAAGGCGGTGCTAAAAATCGAATTTAATCATACAGATTATCGGGAATTATTGCAGTTCTACGCCGAAATTTTGAAAGGGCGAATTAAAAATAATAAACTGCAACTCCCTCCTGAAGTTGGAGAAGGGTTCATCAAACTAATTGAGCTTCCCAACGGCCTTCAGGGCCTTGTTTCTAATTATACTGTTTATCAGGACATATTATTGAATAGAACAAAGATTAATAAGGATTACTTCACACTCAGGTTCGACGAAGTAATTATTCCGGAAGCTGTAACGGTGGAAAGGCAATCTACCATGCCGGTCGATCCTAGTCCTGTACGCTCTGCAGTATTTTTAGGCAGTACAAAATTTGACTGGATGTTTCTTAGCACAAAGGGAACGCGGATTAAAGGTGTAAATATTTTATTTAGTAAGGAATGGCTTGAGCAATTCTTGGAAGTAGAAAGCGTTGGAGATTTGATAAAGAAATATCTGAGCTTAAAAATGAGCGCTTTTAACTACGAACCAATGGATATGGAGTATAAGCGTATTCTTGCTGAGATAGTTCAATCAGATGTTAAT
>JBBPZJ010000472.1:0-2529 GCA_038199395.1 Chitinophagales bacterium | reverse complement strand
TGCCGGCATTACGTTCAATTGCAGAAACGCAACAAATTAACCTTCACTATTTCGAGGATGGTTTTGTTGGTGTTTCTGCAGATGAAACAACCGGGCGATGCGATGTCCTTGATATTCTTCATTTGTTTGCTGAATTAAAAGGCGAGGCGGATGCAGGAGTAATGTTTGAGTATGATGCACACCTTAGTAATATTCCAACAGCATTAACGCGTACTTCCACCTTCCTGCTTCACCCGGTTTTCAACACACATCATAGTGAGACGGAGATGATGCGTTACCTGAAATTGCTGGAAAACAAAGACCTCAGCCTCGACAACTCAATGATACCGTTGGGTAGCTGTACGATGAAATTAAACGCCGCTACAGAGCTGATACCTGTAAGCTGGCCTGAATTTTCTAAAATGCATCCTTTTGCGCCTACTGATCAATGGCAGGGTTATCACCAGATTGTAGTTGAATTGGAGAAGTGGCTCAGTAGTATTACAGGGTTTGCCGCAACTTCGTTACAGCCAAATAGCGGGGCGCAAGGTGAATACGCAGGCTTGCTGGCGATAAAGGGATATCACGAAGACCGAAATGAAGCGCATCGCAATGTTATCCTTATTCCCATTTCTGCGCACGGTACAAACCCTGCAAGCGCTGTTATGGCAGGATTTAAGGTAGTGGTAACTAAATGCGACGAAGCAGGCAATATTGATGTGGAAGATTTAAGAAAAAACGCAGAAAAATACAAAGATACACTTGCAGGATTAATGGTTACTTACCCAAGTACTCATGGTGTATTTGAAGAAAGTATCAGAGAAGTGTGTACCATTATTCATGACAACGGTGGGATGGTATATATGGATGGGGCCAATATGAATGCGCAAGTTGGCTTAACTGCACCCGGCTTTATTGGTGCAGATGTCTGTCATCTTAACCTGCATAAAACGTTTGCAATACCTCATGGAGGAGGCGGCCCAGGGATGGGACCAATTTGTGTAAATGAAAAATTAGCTCCGTTTTTACCAGGACACGTTAATATCAACAGAGGCAATAACGCTAACGCTGTCAGCGCTGCTCCCTATGGATCTGCCAGTATTTTGCTTATTAGTTATGCTTACATAAAACTGCTCGGTGCCGAGGGACTAAGAAAGGCAACGCAATATGCAATTCTTAATGCTAATTACATGAAGGCAAGGCTGGAAGGCCATTATAAGATTTTGTACAGTGGAAAGAATGACACTTGTGCTCATGAATTTATTGTTGACCTTCGGCCATTTAAAAATGTTGGAATTGAAGCAGAAGATGTTGCAAAACGTTTAATGGATTATGGCTTTCACGCTCCTACCCTTAGCTTTCCGGTTGCAGGAACCATTATGATAGAGCCTACAGAAAGCGAACCGAAAACTGAGCTTGATCGCTTCTGTGATGCTTTAATCAATATACATGAAGAAATAGTAGCAATTGAAAATGGTAGTGCAGACAAGACAGACAATGTTTTGAAAAATGCTCCACACAGTTTGAATATTATTACTGGCGATGAATGGAATCATTCTTACACCCGCACTCAGGCCGCATTTCCACTTGATTATTTACGGGAGCATAAATTTTGGCCGGCCATTAGTCGGGTCAACAACACTTATGGCGACAGAAATTTGATTTGTACTTGTGAACCTATTGAAGCATATCAGGAAATGGGCGTAGCTTAAGATAAGGAAATGGGTTTCTTCAATTATGTCAACCACAATTTATATAAAAGTAAATCCGCTTAGCTTCTGCGGGTTTACTTTATAGTGGCTTTATAAAATTTCGTTATACTGCTCAGCAATAGCTTTTGAAATGGAGCTATTTAAAGCATAAAGATCAGAGTGAGATCTATTTAAAATATCGAAATTAACAGATCTATTTTCAATAAAGAAGGGAAGTGAGCTCCCAAATTGTTTTTTTAATCCGTCGTCTTTGATTTTTACTTCTAGTTTATTATCCCCTTGTTTTGCCAGGCCGGCTTTATAAGTAGAGCCGTGAAAATTGAAGTGGAGGTTCATAGTGTAGGTTTTTATGATGAATATTAGGAATATTAGATCTTACTAAAGGTAAAAAAAAATCTAGAGATTGTTCAAATTATTATAAACAATTTGCACAATAATCTCAACAAAGATGAACCAGAGTAGGCGCAAATTAAAATTTGAGACAAGTAGTACTCATTTAAAATAATCTACTTCATCAAAAATCAAAGTAAAACGCTACTCCAGTTTCTATAAACACAAAAAACAGTAGGCGTGCACTACTGTTTCACTTATATCTTTAAATCATCTATTTGTTCTTCTTCTGACCCTTTGGTGCGAAAATCACGAGCATCCTCTTACCTTCCATTTTGGGCATTCCTTCCAAAACACCAGTCTCAGCTAAACGCTCAGCGAATTTTAAAAGAAGTAATTCGCCGCGATCTTTAAACATGATCGCCCGCCCTTTAAATTGCACATACGCCTTCACTTTATCGCCTTCCTTTAAAAACTTTTCGGCATGTTTGCATTTAAAATCAAAATC
>JBBPZJ010000471.1:0-20684 GCA_038199395.1 Chitinophagales bacterium | reverse complement strand
TTGTCAAAATAATCTTTTCGGCACAGTAGTCTGTAAAGATGTAACATCGCTTACATCAAAGCTCTCAAGTACAACAATTCCCGGTCGTTTACCCTTTTCAAAACTACCAAGTGTATCATCCATTTGTAAGGCTTTTGCTCCGTTCTTTGTAGCCCATGTTAGCAATTCTTCTACAGCAAGATGCGGAAGCTTTTTATTAATTGTCTTTATCTCATCCATAATGCTCAGGGACCAATTGCTTGCAAGGCTGTCGGTTCCTAAAACAATTCTACAATTATTTGCCCGAAGCATATTTATTGGTGGCATTGCCTCCTCAATGTATTGATTAGCATTAACACAGAGACAAAATGAAACGGCATCAGTTCCTCTCTCTCTTTTTACAAATTGCACATCTTCCTCTTTCGTAAAAGTATTATGAACCAGTAAAACATTAGCTGCTTCAGTCAAATGATCAAAATAAGTTTGTAAACTGCTTTTGCCGCTAGGTTTGTAAAAAGAGGTATCAAGCTTCATCATGTCGTACATTCTTACAAAATTGCCCGAATTCTGTAAAAACAGCTCATCTTCAAACGCCGTTTCCTGGTTGTGTATGCTTACAACCTTGTTCCGATAAAATGGCTTTATTAATTGCCAAAGCTCGTTCGATACCGAATAAGGGGCATGGGGCACCATTGACGCAGGAGATATTTGAGATAAACGGTCATAGTTATAATAGGTGCTTTCAAATCTTTGCGAAGCAATTGCCGGCAGCCACCCACTCGCCTCAACAAAGTTGTAATAACGAAGTTTTTGCTTTTGTTTTTGCGCTAGCGTAAAAACGTTGTTGGTGATGTCGCCGACCGCTACAATCCCATTCCGCAGCATTTCATTTTCAGCCAATTCAATGGCATTTAATATTTCTTCTTCGGGAAAGTGCCGCTGGGTTACAACAGAAAATACGAAATCAATCAGACCTGTTTTTTCAGGTATTAGCCCCCGCATATGGCTTAGCTCAAGATGGCAGTGACAATTTATAAAGCCGGGCGTTAACAGACCTTTCAGCTTTTGTACATTTTCGCCAGCTTCCTGCTCATCCAGAATTTGCTGAATAACGCCTTGTTCATCACAGATAAGCACACTGCCAGCCGAAAGCATTTCTGATCCGGTAAAAATATGATCTGCTTGTAACTTGTGAAAAATCATAATAGCCAAAAGTAAGATAAGCAAAGGTTATGCAATGGTAGTGGAAAGGCCTAACTTTGCGGCGATAAAAAACAGCCCGAAACTTTAAAATTTTAAATGCTTATTTTTCGTTTCAGGCTTGTTTTAAAACTAAAGAAGAGATACTAGTTAACGTGACTTACATCCATTCCAAATAGAATTACTAAAGCTGGATGCAAAAAATAATAAAAGATTAGATGTTAGATAAATTAGACGCTATAAAAGGCCGTTTTGAACAAGTTGGAGTTTCATTAACAAATCCTGAAATAATCGGAAACCAAAAGGAATTTCAGCGGTTAAGTAAAGAGTACCGCAGCCTGGAACGGATCATGCAACCGGCCGAGGAATACAGAAAAGTACTGGCTGACTATGAATTAAGCAAAGATGCGCTTAACAGTAGCGATGAAGATATGAGAGAACTCGCCAAAATGGAGATGCCGGAACTTGAAGAAAAGAAAGAAAAATTTGAAAAAGAATTAACGAAGCTACTTATACCTAAAGATCCTCAGGACGACAAAAATGCAGTTCTTGAGATAAGAGCTGGCACGGGTGGAGATGAAGCTAGTCTTTTTGCCGGAGATTTATTAAATATGTATCTGCGTTATGCAAGCAAACGCGGCTGGAAAACCTCGTTGGTTAGCGAAAATGAAGGCACAGCCGGAGGATACAAGGAGGTACTGGTTGAGGTGCAGGGTGAAGATGTATATGGCATATTGAAGTTTGAAAGTGGTGTACATCGGGTGCAACGAGTGCCTAATACTGAGACACAGGGTCGGGTACATACCTCGGCGGCGACTGTGGCCGTAATGCCGGAGGCAGAAGAAATAGATTTTGAACTGAAGGAAAGTGAAGTTAAAATGGAAACTGCACGTAGCGGCGGTGCAGGCGGACAAAATGTAAACAAAGTAGAAACAAAGGTTTTACTAACACATATTCCTACGGGTACAGTAGTTGTTTGCCAGACGGAGCGAAGTCAATTGGGCAATCGGGAAAAAGCAATGAATATGCTGCGCACCAGGTTATACGAAGAGCAGGTACGCAAACAAGAAGACGAAATTAGCCGTCATAGGAAAACCTTGGTTAGCACTGGCGACCGGAGTGCAAAAATTCGAACTTACAATTGGCCGCAGGGAAGAGTAACGGATCATAGAATAGGGCTGACTGTATATAACCTGGATGCGGTGGTGAATGGGGATATTGATGAATTTATTGAACAGTTACAGATGGCTGAGAATGCCGCTAAAATGACAAATCAGGCAAGCTAATTTTCCTGATATGTTTTATAATTATGCCTGGCTCAATCTTTTTGTAAATTTAATTGAAAACTATAATTATGCTTGAAAACCTTCAGAACTTAGTACGTGAATACGCAGGAGATGCTATCATCAATAACCCTGCAATTCCTAATGACAGAAACGAAGAAGTGGTAGCCGATGCTTCAAGTTCTATTGTAAGAGGGTTAAAAACTGCTGCTGCCAACGGAAACACTGAAGACCTTATGAGTCTTTTCAAGAATGGTCCTGCCGCTGCAGCTACTTCGCCTGTTGCGCAAAACATACAGGGTGGATTTGCCCAAAATTTAATGCAAAAATTTGGTCTTGACTCTGGTAAAGCAGGAGGCATCGCAGCTGCATTAATTCCGATGGTATTACAAAAATTTGTTCATAAGACAAATGACCCAAATGATAGCAGTTTTGACCTATCGAGTGTTTTAGGAAGTCTCACCGGCGGTGGTGGAATTGGTAATATTATTAATATTCTTGGCGGCGGAGATAAAGACGGAGGAGGAATTATGGGTAAAATAGGTGGCATGTTTAAATGAGAAAGTTTTAAAATTTACCTTGACACTTACCCATATAAATTTCTTTTTTTTTGCTCATAATTGTTAACCGTCCTGTAGAAATAGTTAACAAGATAACTTAAGACGTTGGCATAAACTTTGTTTTAGATATATAGGATTACTAAGAAAGTAGTCAAATTTTCTCATAAGCAGTTAGTTTTGGTTGCGGCCCCGATTTCTATTGGGGCCTATTTTTTTGCTAAAGTATCTGTTTACCAATATTAGCCCTGCTACACTTCCAATAGTATCGAATACAATATCTATAACATCAAAAGACCTTCCGTAGACTAAATATTTTTGTACGAATTCCATTGTTATCCCATAGATGACGGCGCACATTGTAATCTTTAAAAACCAGGATTTAATGACCGCCGCGGATTTTCTATAAAAAATAAAAGGATAACAAAATAAAACAGTAAGTACAAAAAACATAATTGTATGAATGTACTTATCAAAAAAAGGAATATTAAAAAAGTCACTTTGAGGAAGGTCATTTCCGGGAAGAGCAAGCAAAACAAAAGATATTATAAACCAGGCAATAGCGGGTAAAAAAGAAATGAACCTCATTGGAGAGTAGCGAGATTTATATTAGTTTACAATTGGCAAGACAGAAGCATCTTATTTAAAAAATTTTAGATTATCAAATTTTAGATACTTCCCATGACAAAAATTGCCTTAAGATTTGGTGCCCGGTTGCCGCCTTCTTTTTCAAGGGTTATAGCAAAAGCTTCTGCTTTGGGTATATTTTTCATTTTGCAAACACTAACACAAGACGGATCAAGCAAACCCGCATCTACCGGCTTTCCATCGACCATAGCCCAGAGCTGGTATTGCTTTCCTGTTCTTGGCTCAGGCAGATTGTTTACCATGACATAAACATCTTTGCTCTGCTTATTCCAAAAAACTGTTGCAGCATCGTCTTTACCCTTTATACTATGCATTTTTACCGTAGCCATTCCTGTATCAGCCATCATCACCGCAGCCAGTTGCCACTCCTTCAATTGCGTTTGATACATTTGGTTATTAACCTGCAACGTCTCTCTTTGTGATAGAAGAGCCTGATATGCTTCTTTATTATTATTATACTGGTTATACAAATAGTAGTTAAGAAAAGAACTGGCAACAAACAGAATAATAGATGCAGCCGCAATCATTTTCCATTGGTATGTCTTGGTAAATGGAACTACCGGTACTTCTTTTTTATTCTCTCCAAGAAAAGCAACAGTGTCAGTCACTGGTTTTTTCTTATTTATAG
This sequence comes from Chitinophagales bacterium, assembly GCA_038199395.1. Lineage (GTDB taxonomy): Bacteria > Bacteroidota > Bacteroidia > Chitinophagales > Chitinophagaceae > Segetibacter. The sequence continues at coordinate 16,389 of JBBPZJ010000471.1, read as the reverse complement.
CCACCCTTATATTTTCCTTCACTTCAGGAGGAGGACTAATTGCGTTTTGCATTGCAATCTCTTCAACCGCCAAAGAAAATTCGTCTATGGCTCTGCCAATTTCAGAATATTGTATACGCAGCATTTCAACCTCGGCAGTTTCTTCTGCACTGGAAAGGCCCAGTACATAGCTTTCGATTATTCCACTTTGTATGTAAGCATTTATGTCCACTAAGCTTTTATCACTTGTTTTAATTGAAACAAAGCAGTTCTTAACCTTGTTTTTACTGTACCAAGAGGAATTTTGAGCATTTTAGAAATTTCATCCTGTGTGTATCCTTCAAAATAGGATAGCTCCACTAATACTTTGTATTCATCTTTCAATTTGTGAACGATTTTTCTCAAACCTATTTTGTCAGTGTTTGTTTGAATACTTCCACCCTCGTCGTACACATTTTCGGTTAGCTCGCGGTTTTGTTGACTTTGCTGAAAATTCTTACTTCTGACAGCATCAATGCTAGCATTTCTTGCCACGTTTAACATCCAGGTAAATAACCTCCCCTTTGCATTATCATAACTCTCAATTTGCCGCCAAATTTTTATAAATACCTCTTGCAAAAGATCATTAGCTAATTCACGGTCGGGCACTATACTTACTATTACAGAATATAAAGAACCTGAGTAATGGTCATACAAATAATTAAATGCATGCTCATGACGTTGCTTTAGCAACAACACTAATTCGCTCTCTTGGTATATATTGCCCGTATTCAAATTTTGCAGCGGAGTTAGAAAATTATAAGGGGCAAAAGCAAATTGTATACGTATATACGGAAAGTAATTCGCCCCGGATTTTATTTAAGAAACAAGTTTTGAATAAGAATCTGATGTCATTAAAGAATCATAATCTGTTACGTTATCCACTTTTATTTTTATCATCCACCCTTTTCCATATGGATCAGCATTTACAAGCTCAGGCTGGTTAGCCAAAGCCGGATTAACTTCACTGATTGTACCTGAAAGAGGCAAAAAAAGATCACTCACAGTTTTTACAGCTTCGACTGTACCAAAAATTTCTTCAGCACTTAACTTTTTACCTGCACTGTCTATATCGACATACACAATGTCACCCAATTCATTTTGTGCAAACTCGGTAATGCCGACGGTTGCCGCATCTCCTTCTAATTTAATCCATTCGTGATCTTTAGTATATCTTAAACCTTCTGGAAAATTCATAAGTGCGATTTATATTACAAATATTAAATTAAATTTTTTAAAAGATATCAATTAAGTAACCTGATTTTCATTCTCACATTTTGCAATGGCCTGTCTGCTTCATCTTTTAGTAATGTTGCAATCTTATCGATGACGTTAAAAAGGATTTGCCGGTTGCACACGCTGACTATAAACGCTTTGCAACTCCTGTTCTCCCATTGTTTTTCCCTGCACTATATAAAAGGCAATTACTGCTTGCCTTTGCGGGATTGTCGTCTCTGGCAGCAGCTAAAGCTCCTTTTTTATGAAATAAATACGGCTTCAATTCAGCAGGAATTCTATCTCCGATAACTGAACCAGACCCAAGACGGGCACCGCCATGTGCAGTTCTGCTTTCAGGATCACCGCCTTGAATCATGAATTGATTAATTACCCGGTGAAATAATAAACTGTCGTAAAAATTTTGTTCAACCAGCTTTATAAAATTATCTCTGTGCAACGGAGTACTGTCATATAATTTAGCGATCATAACACCAAAATCAGTATTTATTTCAATTAATCTTTCTTTTGTAAGCAATGCTTTCCACGGCTCATTAGGTAATGGCAACGCTGTTTTTGTTATTACTGCATTTTTAACAGCGGTATTCGTTAACGGCGTCTTTGCTTTTACCTGTGCAAAGGCTGTCTGAAATGATGCAGTACAAGCAATAGAAATAATTACTAACCTTTTGAGTATACTGTTCATCTACAATCCTTGTTTTTCAAAATATAACAATACGTGGTCCTTTAAAAAATTTTCCTGCTCTACAACATTTAAAACGGGTATTTCTTTGAGTTGTTTGAAATGAGGCCAGCCTTCGTCGTCTTTCCCTTCCGTTAAATAAAATCCGCTTTGACTTAACAGGGTACACACAGCTACATGCATAAGATCCTGCTTTTGCTCTTTTGTCACTTTAGATTTTACAAACCCGGTTTCCTGCATGCCGATTAAAAATAGTATAGCTTCCATATCGGGCTTTTTTCCAAAACGCTCCAGCAACTTTGCCTCTAGCCTCCACCATCTATTTTGCAAATCATCACTTATATTCATAGCAACAACAAAAATACGGGGATTTCAATATGTCACCGGATTTGCAATGTTACCAAATGAAGTGCAAGTGTGTATTTATTTTGTAACTATACATGGCCATCAATAAACATGTTAATGTTCAATATTCCATTTTCGTCTGGTAGTATTTTTGTCTAATTAAGATTTGTAATTAAAAAGTGTTAATGAAACAATTAGCCATACTTCTTTTGTTTTCCGTTCACTCTATCTTTTCTAAGGCGCCAATTATTGCACCTAATGCAGGATTTTATGCTGCTAACAACAATGCGGTTATTTACCCTGCAGGATATTTTAGAAATCCCCTTGATATTCCCATTCAGCTTGCTGCAAATTTTGGTGAACTGCGACCCAATCATTTTCATATGGGTTTAGATATACGGACAAAGCAAAGAGAAAACCTTCCGGTGTATGCTGCTGCCGAAGGCTATATAAGCAGAGTTAAAATTGAAAGGTTTGGCTTCGGCCGTGCTATTTATATCAATCATCCTAATGGGTTTACTACCTTATATGCCCACTTAAATGATTTTTTTGAACCGTTGAATAAATATCTTAAACAAAAACAATACAACGATCAGCAGTGGGAACAAGAAATAGATTTTACACCTGATCAGTTCCCGGTTAATAAAGGTCAGTTTATCGCTTTCAGCGGTAATACCGGTGGCTCTGCCGGCCCTCACCTTCACTTTGAAATCAGAGACACTAAAACAGGCAATAATTTAAACCCCTGGTTATTCAATTTTGGATTGTCAGATAACATTAAGCCATCTGTCTTCAAACTTTACTATTACGACCGCAGATACAGTACTTACCAAACTGATCCTGCAGCAATACCCATTGCAGGCATCAATGGAAAATACGCTTCTGCCAACAGTGTTGTTACACTACATTCACCGTATATCAGTTTCGGAATTTCTGCCGGTGATAAAATAACTTCTGTGTCTAATTATTACGGAATTTATGAAGCCGAAATTTCTATTGACGATTCACTGCAATCTGCTTTTAAGCTCAATAACTTTTCTTACGATGACACCCGTTATGTAAACGGAAGCATTGATTATAAAACGAGGCTTTCCGGTGGCAGATTTATTCAACTTCTTAGTCGGCTTCCAGGTAATTACAGTTTGATATTTTCACAGGATAAAGATGGTACCATTTTTCTTTCTGACACTAACATTCATCATGCACAAATAGTAGTGAAAGATGTCGCTGGCAATTCGTCTATAATTGATTTCAAATTCCAGTGGGATCCAAATGTTACAAGAGATATATCGACTAATTCCGATGCAATTAAAATGGCACCGGAAAAAGAAAATGCGTTAAAGACAAATGACCTCGAAGTTGTTTTTTCTGATAAAGCGTTTTACGATACGGTTCCATTTATTTACAAATTTTCTCCATCTAAAGATCCCAGAGCAATTTCAGCGACTCATTACCTGCATAATTATACCGTTCCCGTTCATGACAGTTTTACTGTTAGAGTAAAACCTGATGTTGCCCATTTACAAACAGATAGAGACAAAGTGGTGATGCAGTTGGTAAGTAATCATAAAACGGAAGCAGTTAAAGGAAAATGGGTGGGAGATTGGATGGAAGCAAAATTCAGAGACCTGGGAACAGTAAAATTATTAGTTGATTCTGTTCCGCCCAGAATATCACCTACCGACTGGATTAATGGAGGTAACGTAAGTAATAAAAAAAGCATTGCTTTTCTTGTAACTGATGACTTGGGTGAAATTAAAAGTTTTAAAGCTTTCCTGGACGGCAAGTGGCTTTTATTTAGCAGAAAAAGTAATTCTTTCATTCATACTTTCGACGATCATACCACCCGGGGAAAGCATCAATTGGCAGTTTCTGTTGAAGACGAGGCAGGAAATTTTACAGAGAAAAATTATAGCTTCATTAAGTAAACCTTAAAACGCCTTCCTACATATCATTACCTGCAACTTAAGTTTCTTGCCTTTACTCTTTGTGCAAGTCGTTCTGTTTAAAAGCTAACGGTGGCATTTGTAAATGCCCTAAACATTTTATCGATGCATACTGTTATTATTTTTTTATTTTCAAAAATGAGAAGTGATGACAGAACTGACAGAAGGAACTAAAGCCCCGATTTTCCATGGAATAGATCAAAATGGAAAAAAGGTATCATTAAGGGATTTCAAAGGGAAAAAAGTGATCTTATTCTTTTATCCTAAAGATGATACTCCGGGTTGTACCGCCCAGGCATGTAACCTAAGGGACAATTATCAGGAACTAATCGATAAAGGTTTTCAGGTAATAGGAATAAGCACAGATAGCGCAAACAGCCATAAAAAGTTTGAGAATAAGTTTAGTTTGCCTTTTCCGTTAATAGCAGATGAAGACAGAAAGATTGTAGAACTATTTGGAGTGTGGGGTGAAAAAAATTTTATGGGCAGAACTTTTATGGGAACAAGGAGAACAACTTTTTTAATAGATGAAGCAGGTAAAATTAAAAAGATAATTACAAAACCAGATACAAAAAATCACACCCAGCAGGTGCTTGAGTTATGGAATTAATGTAGAATTTGAAACATCGCGTAAAATTCGAAGATATTCTTTGAAGTATTGAGCACGGCTTATTTTTTTACCTCCTTTTATTTTTATAGCTCACTATGAAAAACTACACTTTGACGGAAGTAAAAATTAAAGAAAATTCGTGGCTTGCACGAATTGCGGCAAAAAAACTAAAAAGCGGTTCAATGGCGATGGTAGTGGGAAAAACTATTCATTTACACAATTCCTCGAGGGAAGATTTTCTAAGAAATAAAAGATGGGTCAGGCACGAAGTTGCTCACGTAAAACAATATGCGCAACTGGGAGCGTTCCGATTTATCTTTCTTTATCTTTTAGAAACCTTCAACAAAGGTTATGAAAACAACCAATTTGAAGTAGATGCACGGGAAAAAGAGAGAGACAAGTCTATATTATCAGAAATACATTTTAATTAGGATGAAAGCCACTCTATCGACGAATAGGGCTGTATACTTTCGTTTTTCTCCAGCAGCAATTCTCCTTTACTATTAACGCCTCTGACAACAGCAGTAAATATTTCATTTGAGGCTTTAAAAGTTACCTGCTCATTTTTTTTGAATAAATGACCACAATATTCATTGATTAATTCATCATGTGACGATTGCAAAATCTGCCGCCACCTTACTTCGAGGTGATCGCATAGATCTTTTGCCATATCAATAACATTAAAAGTCTTTCCAGTTATTTGCTTGAGGGAAACCGGGTTTTTAAGGGCTGTAGGAAACAAAGTTTGGTTAATATTTATTCCTATACCAATAATCGAAAACTTTAAATTTTCTCCGCTTAAAACGTTCTCAATTAATATGCCTCCTGCCTTTCTGTCTTCCCAAAAAAGATCGTTGGGCCATTTGATATTAATTTTACCAATTGCATATTTGATTAGAAAATCATAACATGCAAGGGCAATGGCAGCATTTATAACAAATTGCTGATCAATAGAGATAATAGATGGTTTAATAACAGAGCTCATCATTATGTTCTGACTACGCTCTGCATTCCAAGCTTTTCCACGCTGACCTTTTCCGGCATTTTGATAATGGGCAAACCATGTGCAACCATGTACTGCCAAATGGGCTTGTACCTGCCGCATGGCATAGTTGTTGGAGCTATCTACTTCACTTAATTCGAAAAACGGCGTGCCTATTCGATTTTCACGTTGCAAAGAATTAGTATTTTTGTCAAGGTCAAAATTCGGGGCATTTTTAGAATAAAGCTAAAACTGAAAAAAATACATGGTATATTACTCGAATTTTTGCCACATAAAAAGCTAGATGCAGGCTTGTAATAAACCTAAATCAAACAGTATTATTAATTTAAAGAATAGAATTTATTGGAACCACTTTCATTATTATCCAGCCGAAAAAAAACGGCCACAAAACTTACCAGGAGTTCAAGGCTTTTTAAAACTATCATAAAGGCTATCCAGGAAAAAAAAGGTGAAAACATCGTTTCGCTCGATCTCAGAAAAATTCATGAAGCTGTCGCTGATTTTTTTATTATTTGTGACGCCAGCAATCCACAACAAATCAGAGCAATTGGAGAATCAATAGAAGAAGAAGTAAAGAAAAATTGTGATGAAGTAGCTTATAAACATGAGGGTTACCAGGCATTGCAATGGGTTTTGATCGATTACGTAAATATAGTGGTGCACGTGATGCTGCCTGAACCACGAAAATTTTACCAGCTTGAAGAACTGTGGAGTGATGCACAAAGAGAGGAGCACCTAGGATAATTTCGCATATAAAAGAAAAATTTAAAAAGGAAGTTTCTACCTTACAGAGATGAAGAAATATGGCACAAGACGAAAAAAAAATTAAAAAAGATTTTCGAAATATCCCTGGAATTCCTCCCCCGGGTGATGATAAAAACGGGCGAAAGGGTCCCAAATTTAGCATTTATTGGATTTATGCAATTATTGCAGTTGTATTAATTGGCGCTAATCTATTTAGCATGTCTCCCGATGCAGTAAGGACTAATGAACTGGAATTTAGACAGCAAATGCTTGCCAAAGGCGACGTAGAAAAACTCGATCTGATTAAGAATAAGGAGCAGGTAAGAGTTTACATTAAATCTGAAAGTTTAGGTAAGCCCTTTTATCAGAATAAAAAATTAAAAAGTACATCTACCAGCATCAATAAAGGACCCCATTTTGAATTTACAGTCACCGATTGGGAGAGTTTTAATGCAAGTCAGAATGCGTTTTTTAAAGACTCAACTGCGAATCCACTAAACATTCAAAAAGTACCTGAAACTGTAACAAACGAAGGTGAATGGTATGGTCCTGTTCTAAATACTTTTATTACTATAGCACTATTTGTAGGCTTGTGGCTGATACTTATGCGAAAAATGGGAGGTCCGAGTGGTGGTGGTGGGCCTGGTGGTATTTTCAATATCGGTAAATCAAAAGCAACTCTTTTTGAAAAAGGCACCCGTGTAAATATAAATTTTGGAGATGTTGCGGGTCTCGACGAAGCGAAGGTAGAGGTAATGGAAATTGTTGACTTCCTAAAAAACCCAAAAAAATATACTGCTTTGGGTGGTAAAATACCTAAAGGTGCTCTTTTGGTAGGTCCGCCCGGAACCGGTAAAACTTTGCTTGCAAAAGCTATGGCCGGGGAGGCACAAGTCCCTTTCTTCAGCCTGAGTGGAAGCGATTTTGTTGAGATGTTTGTAGGTGTGGGAGCCAGCAGAGTTAGAGATCTGTTTAAGCAGGCAAGAGAAAAGGCGCCATGTATTATATTTATTGACGAGATAGATGCGATCGGGCGTGCAAGAGGCAGAAATGCTATTATGAGCAACGATGAAAGAGAAAATACGTTGAACCAGTTGTTGGTTGAGATGGATGGCTTTGGTACAGATATAGGCATTATTATTCTGGCAGCCACGAACCGACCTGATGTTTTAGATACAGCCTTGTTAAGACCAGGACGTTTTGACAGACAAATTTCAATCGATCGTCCGGATGTGAAAGGTCGTGAAGCAATTTTTAAAGTGCATTTGAAACCAATCAAAATCTCTCAAACATTGGATATTCATAAACTTGCGGAACAAACACCTGGCTTTGCAGGAGCAGATATAGCTAATGTTTGCAATGAAGCTGCATTAATTGCCGCTCGTAAAAATAAGGACGCCGTAGATATGAGTGATTTCCAGGATGCGATTGATCGGGTAATAGGCGGTTTGGAAAAGAAAAATAAAATTATTCTTCCTGAAGAAAAAGAAATCATTGCTTACCACGAAGCCGGTCATGCGATTTGTGGCTGGTTCCTCGAGCATGCTTATCCACTTTTAAAAGTTACGATTGTACCGCGGGGAACGGCTGCTTTGGGATACGCTCAATACACACCTAGAGAACAGTATTTGTACAATACCGACCAGTTATCAGATCAAATATGCATGACGTTAGGAGGTCGGGCTGCAGAAGAGATTATTTTTGGAAAAATTTCAACAGGAGCTAGTAATGACCTTCAGCAGATAACCAAAATGGCTTACTCAATGGTTACTGTTTATGGTATGAACAATAAGATTGGTAATATCAGTTATTACGATCCAACACAGGAAAATACTTTTACAAAACCATTCAGCGAAGAAACAGGAAAGATGATAGATGAGGAAGTGAGAAGTCTTATTGCCCAGGCTTATGATCGAACAAAAAATTTATTAACGGAGAAAAGAAGGGAAGTAGAAATTTTGGCCAAAGAACTGCTGGAAAAAGAGGTATTGTTTCAGAGCGACGTAGAAACCTTAATAGGAAAAAGACCTTTTGAAGACAAAAAGATTTTAGATGTTCAGCCTGAAATCAATGCAGAATTAAGCGCACCACCTGAAAAAACAGTGGTAGATCTCTAAATTCAAACTGATTAATGAAACATTATGAAAGTTTCTTCTTCTAAAGAAAATATTTTAAAAAAAATAAGACAGGCACTGACAAATCCAGTGCCTGTTCCTTTTTCGCATAGTGAAGGGAATACAAGCGTTTTTCAACCATCGACAAAAGAGCTTGAGATTGAATTTGCAGAAAACTTTACAGGATTACTAGGTAAGTTTTCCTTTTGCATCGATGAAAAAGAGCTTGCATTGCAACTTGCTCATTGTACGGCTTCAAAAAAACTAGTATCTATTTATTGCAACGAGAAAGAAATAAGGCAGAAACTGTCTGCCGCCGGCTTCAATAATTTTTTAGCTTCTGATATCGCTTCTTGCGATGCCAGTATTACTGGTTGCGAGTCTCTCATCGCAAGAACCGGAAGTGTGTTGATGACCTCCGCACAAGCAAACGGCAGAACTATAAGTGTGTACGCACCTGTACATATTTGTGTTGCTTACACCGGTCAGCTAGTGTACGATATAAAGGAAGCATTATTGAATCTAAAAGAGAAATATAGCGGCAAATTGCCATCTCTGATAACAATGGCTACTGGCCCAAGCCGTACAGCGGATATAGAAAAAACTCTGGTAGTTGGCGTACACGGTCCTGCAGAAGTGTATGTTTTTTTAGTGGAAGGATTACCGTAATGAAAAAGAGTTGAATTTAGAGCAATGATATTGCTCGCTGTCAGTTCGTCTCGTGAGCCCATTTACCTAATGGAAAATAAAATAGATAAACTATTTGTATACGGTTCTCTAAGAAGAGGCTTTCATCATTTCGCTTATGAATATATCAGCAAATATTTTACTTATCTAGGTGAAGGAACGGTGAATGGAATTTTATATGATTTGGGTGAATATCCTGCAGCTATCCCAACTTCCGGCGGGTTTTTTATTAAAGGAGAGTTGTATAAGTTGAAAAATGCGAGTGAATTTGAATACGCAATGAAGCAATTAGACGATTACGAGGGATTAAATCCCGGGGAAGGCGAAAAACCATTGTATATACGAAAAGTAACAGAAATTTTATGCAATAATCAATATACAAACGCCTGGATATACTGGTATAACCTGTGTGTAGATGGACAACTAATCATCTCTTCGGGAGATTTTTTCGATTACCTGACTTACAAAACAAAACAGTAGGGATGGAAGTACCGACGGGAAAAAAAATATTTTTCTTATCTGATTTTCATCTTGGAGCGCCCGATTATAAAAGCAGTCTCGAAAGAGAAAAAAAAATCGTTGCTTTCTTAGATTCGATCAAACAACAGGCAGCAGCCATCTTTATAGTTGGCGACATGTTCGATTTTTGGTTCGAATATAAACACGTAATACCAAAGGGTTATGTACGTCTGCTGGGTAAACTGGCTGAATTAACAGACCGAGATATTCCCGTTTACTTTTTTGTCGGAAACCATGATATGTGGATGAGCGGCTATTTTCAGAATGAACTGAACATAACTGTATACCATGAACCGCAAACATTTGAATGGAACGGAAAAAAGTTTTTTATAGGTCACGGTGATGGTTTAGGTCCTGAAGACCGTGGATATAAATTTTTGAAATCGGTTTTTAGAAACAGCGTTTGCCAATCATTATTTGGAATGTTGCACCCCTCGTGGGGCATTGGTCTTGCCAACTTCTTCAGTAGAAAAAGCAGAAAGAAAACAGGAACGGCAGATGAAATGTTTTTAGGTGAAGACAAAGAATGGCTTATTATTTTTTCGAAACAAGTTTTAGCCAAAGAGCATTTTGACTATTTTGTTTTCGGTCACCGACACTTACCTCTTGACATCAAACTTTCCAACAATAGCCGCTACATCAACTTGGGAGACTGGATAAAGTATTTTACGTACGCCGAGTTTGATGGTCAGATAACCCAACTAAAAAAGCTCGATTGGCTATTATGAAAAATGTAGTTTTTATAATAATGGCAAGCTTTCTTACCAAATGCATTTTTGGTCAACAAGCACCTATGTTACATCTTTCGTTAGTCAAAACACTTACTACAAAGGCCAAAGATTTCACCACTGACAATCTTGGAAATATTTATCTGCTAACCCCTACAAACCAGGTAAAAAAGTTAGATGCAAAGGGAGATTCGATTGCGGTATACAATGATGTAAAACGTTATGGTAAAATTTTTTCAATAGACGCAACCAACCCTTTAAAGATTTTAGTTTATTACAAAGATTTCTCTACAATCATCATTCTTGACAGGCTATTAAATGTACGTGCAGCAATAGATCTTAGAAAGCAAGACATTTTACAGGCAAGAGCTATTGCCACCAGCTACGACAACAATATTTGGGTGTTTGATGAGATGGACAGCAAGATTAAAAAGATTGATGACTCAGGTAGAGTGTTATTTGAGTCAACTGACTTCAGGCAAATATTCGACTCTGTTCCAGCACCTGTTTCTATATACGATCGGGATGGCCAGCTCTATTTGTACGATCCAACGAAAGGATTGTTTGTATTCGATTATTATGGAGCTAAAAAAAACATTCTGCAATTGCTACATCTCAATGATCTGCAAGTAATTGACAAGAATACAATAACAGCAAGGGACAGCACACAAATTTTTCTTTATAAACCAGCGAGCCTGCAGTTGTTGACTTATAAAGCTTTTGAAGATCAATCTGCTTTTAAAAAGATTAATTTTAAAGGTGACCTGCTGTATTGTTTAAATGAAGATGATGAACTTAAAATTTTCTCCGTTGTAAAATAACAACCGCCGCTTTTTGGCTACAAGTTGGCTTTCAGGTCTAATAAAAAACTTTTAAACTTTTGCAGAGTGTTGGTAAGCTGGAGCTGAATATCTGCCTTTTTTTTGTTGGTCTTTATATAATCTTTAGCACCGTCAATTGTATATTTTCTGTGTCTAAGCAATTGGTAAATTAGTTGCAGGTTCTTGACATCTTCAGGCCTGAACAAACGATCGCCTTTCCTGTTTTTTCTTGGCTTTAGTACATCAAATTCGTTTTCCCAAAAGCGCAGTAAAGAAGTATTAACTCTAAACCATTTGGCAACTTCGCTGATAGAGTAATATTGTTTTTGAAATAAAATCTCGTCCTCAGGTATTTCGATCAGATCTACTTCTGCATCTATCTCTTTAAATGACTTTCTACCTCTCTTCTGAATTATTTTTTCAACTTTTACCTTTTTTTCTTTTGCAATTGGTGGAGGAAAAGGACTCTTATTTTTTATTTTGACTGTAATTTTTCCATCATCAAAAATCACCTCTCCACTTCTTTCAAGTTCAGGAAGTTTTTGCTTTTTTGGCTTTGAAGCTAACGTTTTCTTTTCCTCTACATGTAAAGCCATTGAAACAGTATCTGTTAATTGTGGCTCATCCGAAAAGCTGTCATCAAATGAAGGCTCCTGTTCGGCAGAATTATCTGCTGCAAAAGCTTTATCCTCACTTTTCTGTACAACTTGCTCTTCCAAAAACTGATCTTCCCGGACACTTTCGAGAGGTTCCAATTCTTGAGCAGCAGAACTGCCTTTCCCGATATAAGTATCTTCAAATAAAGAAAGAGTTGACGTGGAAGATGAAATTGAAGCTTCAGTTTGGCCGATAGGTTCCTTATCTATCCCAACCGCTCCGTTTAATGACGTGCTGGCAAATTCATTTGCAGCTAAAGTCTCACTTCGAAGTGAATTTTTGGAATAGGCAGGCTTTGTATCTTCAGCAATTGAAGTGCCTTCTTCTTTTTTTTCAACAGCAGGTTTTTCCTCCGGTTTATTTTCCTGAGGTGCTTCAAAAAAACCAAATAAATCAAGCTGCCGCATAATGTAAAAATAATAAATGAAGCACCAATGCTAAGGGGAGTTTTTCCACAGGTTTGAAACAAAAACTACCTTTTTTACAATAATTTGAAGTTATGGCCGGGACACAAAAAGATGTATAAAAACAACTGGCTGGTTGCATTGTTGTGCAATTTTTTAAGGCCGGTAGTCGTACTTGACCATCCCTATTGCCAAATTCAAGTCTAAAAACTACCCGTGCTGACATCATCTGAATATATCATCTGCTTACTTGGGATTAGCAGAGAAAGTATGAAAACCAATAAACAAAGCAACCCTCTTCATTTACTACCTTTGCGCCCCGAGGTTACGTTTACAAAATTTAAATTCTGATATAAAACTTCCTGTTCTCATGATGACGAGTGCTGAAATTCGAAATGAATTTTTAAACTTTTTTGCTCAAAAGCAACATTTGATTGTTCCCTCTGCCCCTATTGTTGTAAAAAATGATCCGACATTGCTTTTTACCAATGCGGGTATGAACCAGTTTAAAGATTATTTTTTAGGAAATAAAAAACCTGAAAGTACACGTGTAGCCGATACACAAAAATGCCTTAGGGTAAGTGGCAAGCACAATGACCTGGAAGAAGTAGGTGTAGATACATACCACCATACGATGTTTGAGATGCTGGGAAATTGGAGTTTTGGAGACTATTTTAAAGCGGAGGCTATTGCCTGGAGTTGGGAACTACTTACACAAGTGTACAAGATTGATAAAGATCGCTTGTATGTGACCGTCTTTGAGGGAAGTGAAGCGGAGAACCTTCCAAAAGATATTGAAGCTTATAACGAGTGGAAAAAAGTAATCAGTGAAGACCGGATTTTAATGGGCAATAAGAAAGACAACTTTTGGGAGATGGGCGACACGGGTCCTTGCGGACCTTGTACCGAAATACATGTAGACTGCAGGAATGATGATGAAAGAAAATATATAGACGGAAAGACTTTGGTAAACAACGATCATCCGCAGGTACTAGAAATATGGAACAACGTATTTATTCAGTTTAACAGATTAAAAAACGGTCAGCTCGAAGCTTTACCTGCAAGGCATGTAGATACAGGCATGGGCCTCGAGCGCCTGGTGAGAGTTATTCAACATAAAAACAGTAATTACGATACAGACCTTTTTACAGGAACAATTGGTGAAACGGAAAAATTAGCAGGAAAAAAGTATAGCAATACAGATGATAAAAAAGATGTCGCCTTTAGAGTCATTGCTGATCACATTCGTGCAATTGCGTTTACTATTGCTGATGGACAACTACCATCTAATACCGGTGCAGGATATGTGGTCCGTAGAATTCTTCGAAGAGCTGTCAGGTATTACTATTCTTACCTTGACTACAAACAACCTTTATTGTATCAGTTAATACCTGTTTTAGGTAAACAATTTCAATTTGTTTTTCCTGAGCTGTATTCGCAGATGGACTTTGTAACTAGAGTGGTAAAGGAGGAAGAAGAAGGATTTTTGAGAACGTTGGAAAAAGGATTAAAAAAAATTGATGAACTGATATCGCAAACATCTGATAAAATTATCGATGGCAAAGCTGCGTTTGAATTATTTGATACATATGGCTTTCCTATTGATTTAACTCGTTTGATCGGTCTTGAAAATAATTTGCAGGTAGATGAAAAGGGCTTTGAAAATGAGTTACAACAACAAAAGCAACGCAGCCGTGCTGCCACAGCTCTAGATACTGAAGATTGGATTGTATTAGATGAAACGCCAACAACAGAATTTGCAGGTTATAACCACCTCGAAACAAAAAGTAAAGTGGTTAAATACAGAAAGGTAACATCAAAAGGAAAAGAAGCATATCAACTTGTTTTAGACGCTACTCCTTTTTATGCAGAAAGCGGTGGACAGGTAGGTGATAGAGGCGAGTTGACTTTTGGAGTGCAGGCGATTGATGTAGTTGATACAAAAAGAGAAAATAATCTTGTTATTCATTTTACAGAAAAGCTGCCGGCAGAAATTGACGGAGATGTAATTGCAAGGGTAAACAGGGCCTTAAGAACAAATACCAAAGCGAACCACAGCGCAACCCATTTATTACACGCCGCATTAAGGCAGGTTTTAGGAACCCATGTTGCTCAAAAAGGAAGTCTTGTAAATGATGAACATTTACGATTTGATTTTTCTCACTTTGCTAAAGTCACTGATGCTGAGATTGAAAAAATTGAAGCAATCGTAAATGAAAAAATCAGAGAAAATGTACCCGTTGTTATTAAGCAAATGAGTAAAGATGAAGCTGTAGAAATGGGCGCAATGGCTTTATTTGGAGAAAAGTATGGCGACGTAGTCAGAGTGGTTGTCATTGATCCAAAATATTCAATCGAGTTGTGTGGCGGAACTCATGTTGGTAACACAGGCGAACTTGGATTCTTTAAAATAAAACAGGAAACCGCTGTTGCCGCAGGTGTCAGAAGAATCGAGGCAGTAAGCGGTAAGCCGGCAGAAGCATATATAAATGAACGCCTATCTACCTTACAGGAAATAAAAGACGTACTCAAGAATCCGAAAGACGTAAAGAAAGCACTGGAAAACCTGCAATCTGAGAACGCTGAACTAAAGAAAAAAATTGAAAGCCTGGAAGCAAAAGATTACAGGCAAATTATACAACAAACAAGAGAACTTGAAAAGCTGAAGGAACAAAGTGAGGATAAGAAATTAAAAGGAACAACAGACCGTTTAATCTATCAAATTGAAACTATTGGACAAGTAAATTTTATCGGTTCAATTGTTAAAGATGTATCAGTTGAAACTCTAAAAAAAATATGTCTTGGATTAGTTAATGAACGTTTGGGAAATTATGCTATAGTTCTTTGTGCAAACGTGGAAAATAAAGCAGCAGTAGTAATTGCAATTGAAAACGATTTAGTAAATGGAAGAGAAGATTTAAATGCATCTTATCTAATTAAGCACATAGCGCCATTAATCAAAGGCGGTGGTGGCGGACAAAAAACATTGGCAACTGCAGGTGGACAGGATGCAGGGAGTCTTTCTGCTGTAATAGAAAAAGTAAAAAATCTCTTGCAGTAATTTTTTTTTACGATTATGTTTTGCAAACCTCTGCTCTTGCAGAGGTTTGTTGTTTTTGTTGATAACTGTTTACCGCTCATCCTATCCTCTATCTATTCCGCTTGCGTTTGTCATCGTTTTAAGCCACTCTTTTAAACCCTGCAAATCGGCTTACAAGTCAACGCAGGTAAGGCTTTCCCATTGTTTTCCTTTTGCATTACGTGACCGTTCATCAATCTGTAGCGCTTCGTGCCTGCACCTCATCCTAATTCACAAAGGCCCACTATTCCCTATTCTATATTTGAATTGTCAAACAAAAACAACTGACATAAAAATCAAAAAATAAAAACAACATTATGAAAAAGTTATTCCTGGCCTTATTAGTTTCAGTAACAGTTGCAGCAAGTGCTTTCGCGAAAGATACTAAAAAAGTAAATTTTGCTGTAGCGAGTAGTTTCAAAGCAGAATTTGCAAATGCTTCAAATGTAAATTGGACAACTACAGATCAATATACAAAAGCCTCTTTTGTAATGAACGATGAAAAAATGGAAGCATTCTATAATCAAAGGGGTGAAAAAATTGCTAGTAGCAGAACTATTAGTATTGATGAACTACCTGTAAAAGCAAAAAGAAGCTTAGCGAAAGATTATGCACTATATACAATAAAAGAGGCAATTGAATTTGAAGGAATAGAAGATACAAGTTATTATATTTCTGCACAAAACGAAAAGGAAACTGTAGTACTTAGAGTAAACAGTACAGGTGGGCTTAACACCTTCAAAATAACAAAAAAGTAAAAAGGCTGGCAAGCAATCAACAAAACACCTCTGCAATT
>JBBPZJ010000470.1:0-4904 GCA_038199395.1 Chitinophagales bacterium | reverse complement strand
CCCCTTCCCATAAAAACTTAGTGGTCACTTCTTCTGTATCTTTCAAATAATAACTTCTTACCAAACCCTTTAAAATCCATGAAGCGTAATTAGATACCTTTCCTGCTTTAAGCAGGAACTCATCTTTCTTTAATTCTCGTATTATGACCAGCCTTTCGAGGTCAGCAACCAGTTCTTCTGGTAAACTGCAAATGCTGTTGAAGTAATCAATAACATGGGTTATCATTTAAGCAATTTATTGTATTTCATTCATTAATTAGGTGCTGGTACTAAGTATCTTCGGAAATGTTCGAATATACAAGAGCGGCAAAAAGACTTATGGTAAGGATTGGTTTTGGAGAGATAAGGATCAGCAACCGAAACCGGGCTGATCAGTTTGCTGTGCAACGCTTATTTTAAATAATGAATTAATTCCTTATTAGTGGCTAAGTAATCACCAGGAGAACGTCCGGTAAATTCTGTAAAATCTTTTATAAAATGCGACTGATCGCAAAAGTCTCCTCTATAATATAATTCCTGCCAGTTGACCTCTTTTTTACCCGCTATTTGCATGCAGATATAACCAATACGCCTCAAGCGGGCATAATACTTAGCACTTAATCCTACTTTCAGTAAAAACTTTCTTTCAAAACTCCTTCGCGAAATAAATAATTCCTTGCATAGCTCATTAATATTTATCAGTCCATGTTTTTCTACTATCAAATTGGCTGCCCTGTCAATTACATCCGGTACCGGTTTATTTTTTGCATAAAACGTATAAATAAAATTTTCCAATAAGAGAGCTTTTTGTTGTGCACTTGCTGAGTTCACTATTTCGCCAGCTGTTGCTTCCACTTTTTCCGAAGGAACAAATATACTTAAATCAACGCGCTCTCCTGTCAGTACAAACATGGGCACCTTTAGCAGGGCGGCAATTCCTGTAGGCTTAAATACAATGCCTGCCATTCCTATTTTACCTGTTAATTTTAAGGTATAACTTTTCGTTTGTTGACCAACTATAAATTGCCTTGGCACGTTTTGATCCTCGTTAAAAGATGATGACACAAAGTAATCATCTCCATAATTAAATACAATAGAAGTAAAAGCAGGCGGAGGAGATTCGACTTTTAACGGAAACGTATCTTCCTTGTCGTTTTCCCATACATAATAGCACTCTATATAAGTCGTAAGTTCCTGCCGTGGTGCAAACTTTTGATAATACATACTATCGGTATAACTCCAACAATTTACAAAAATTTTTAACTATGTCGCTTTTTTACAACCCTAATGTAAAGGAGCATAATAGCTTTACGATACAAAACAATGATAATAAAAAAAGTGCCTATCAAGCGAAAAATAGTAAAAGATGATTACCGATAAACGAATTGAAGCTTCAGCCAGAAAAGGACAACTTAAGCAAGTTGTTGAAAGTTATTTTCAGGCATTAGATACGCAGAATTTTTCTGCTATTCCATATGATGAAAGTATTGTATTACGTGCTCCGCTTGTTCCTGGAGGCGTCAATAATCCTCTAAAGGGTAAAGAATTGGTAGAGGCAGAGTGGTGGAATCCTTTAGAGCCGGCTTTAAGAGGTGTAAGAATAAACATTCTCGATCATTACATAAATGAAACCTTGACCGGAATAATTACTGAAGCTGAAATAACCTTAGCAAATCCGGCCGTCACACTTAGGGTGGCAGATAGGTTTACTATAAATAGTGATGGAAAAATCGAGGAGCAGGAGAACCATTTCGACGCCAGCAGCCTGCAAAACCAAGGCTAAGAAAACATAATTTATTCATCTACCTCGTTTTTATAAAGAGCGCCTGTTTTGAAATCCGATGTTAAAAAGGTATTAGTAACTTAAAAAACATATAAACCAACGATTATGGAAAATGTACTTCAACAATCTCACATGATAGAAATGAAAAATGCGTGCGTTCATTTCATGTTTGCTTACCAGAAAAAAGACGTACCGCTCATGCTTAGCTTTTGCGATCAGGACGGTGAAGTATATTTCAAACCGTTAGGAGAAAACGGCAGAGGAACAATCGGCGAGCTGGGGAAGAATTTATGGAGCTTACTAATCGAATGCTTTCCGGATATAGATAACACTGTTGATGCTATTGTTTCAGAAGGTGACAGAATACGGTGCCAGGTCTTGATTTCAGGAACACAAGTCAAAGACTTTGCGGGTATTGAAAATAAAGGAAAGCACTTTGACAGTGATCATATCTTCATCTTTCATTTGAGCGAAAATAATAAAATTGATCGAATTCAGATAGAGTGGAATCATGAGGACTTTGTAAGACAGTTAAGCTGATCTTATATTACTGCTTTTTCTCCCCCGAAGCTTACTAATAAATACTTTTTAAAATAGATATATTATGCAAAATAAAATTGCAGGTATCTTACTGATACCGTTTGCCCTTTTCTTATCTGCAGGAGCAGCAAAACCAGGTTCACGAGACAAGTCCTCCTATAAACAAACTATCGATATGGCGCAAGAAAAAAAGGTTTTAATCAATCTCATAGAAAAAGAAACCTTAGCTTTTTATAATAAAGATTTACAACAATTATCTAACTGTTGGGGACACGGTGCTTATGTGCGGCACATGGGCTGGTGGAAACGTGGTGGCATTAGGGTATTATCAGGATGGGATAGTGTCTTTAATAGTTTTAAACATTCAGTTGCAAACAATCCGGCTCAAAATCAACAAAAGACCATCCGCAAAAATTATAATTTCAGAATCTCTGAAAACATGGCATGGTGCACCTTCGACGGATATGGACAGGATAATAAAGAACCTGATATGGATATGCCCGGACTTACCAGAGAGACACGAATTTTTGAGAAACAAGATGGAGAGTGGAAAATTGTATATGCAGGATGGTTACTGAATGGATAATAGCCTAAATATAATTACATTTCTTCCTGTTCAACTCTCAATAGTTCTTCGCGGGGCGGAGGTGTATTTTTAAAAAAATTAGACGGGGTATCATTCGCAAATTCTTTAAAATCTCTAATCAAATGCATCTGATCATAGTAACCCAAATCGTAAGTAATGGAAGTCCAATCCTTTTCAGGGTTCTGCATCTTCAACCCAATTACTTTATTAAAACGCACCATACGGGCAAACAATTTTGGAGAAAGCCCTATTTGTTGGAGAAATTTTCTCTCAAAAGTTTTTAAGCTCATATTAGCATCATAAGCCAATTGCTCAATATTCAAATTAATAGCGCCGGCATTCCTATATATTGATTTCGATACCTTTTGCATGCCGTTGTAAGCATCTTTTGTTTTGCTAATGGTTAAATAACTCGATAAAAATTTTTCTGCATGTGCTGCCATTTGATCAACATTTCCTGCCTCCTGTAATTGTTGCTGTAGCCTGCTGATATCGTAATTGAAAATATCAGAGCCATCAAAAACCATATTGGTAAAAGATGTTAAAGGAATATTGAAAATCCTGTAAAATCCTGTGGGCATAAATTGAATAGAAAACAAACGCACATGGCCGCAAAAACAAAGACTGCCAGTAAAACTGGATTGTAAACCGATAACATATTTATCTACCGAGGGAGTAACCGGATGGCGGCTTTTACCACCTGGTCCTTCCAATTTATAAGGCGGAGTATTTAAATAGAAACACATATAAAATTCATGCTGGGCATGCAACGGTTTGATAAACTGCTGACCCATGGTATCAAATTCACGAAAAGAAAAGCAGCGTACAAAGGGTTTTAGAACCGGAGAAGGCACTATTTCAATATTAGAGACCATTGCGTTGTAGAATTAGTAAAAGGTATAAAATCATGTTTATATCTCCTAAATTATTTTAATCGCTGTTCACGAGCAAATACGTAATGTCGATCATTAACCTGCAATTTGTTCCTGAGTATAAAAATATTTTTACTTGTTAATCATAAAATCAAAAAGTGTCGATTTTGTACTATTTAAAGGATGACTGTTACAATAGTTTTATATAATCATTAATTTTTAAGGCAAAGCGTTTTACAAAGGAAACAAAATTTTTGAGAAACAAGATGGAGAATGGAAAATCGTACTTGCACATTTACTGATGCGATTGATACAATAATTTCTTTTCTCTATGTATCTTTTGATACTGTTTATTAGCAGTTGAGAGAGGTATATTGTAATGTATAACACAGATAATAAATTTAAAAACTAAACATCATGAAAACTTTACATTGTTCTGATGCCGGCTTCGACTGCAGCGCTGTTATTCATGCGCCGAACGATGAAGAATTACTAAAACAAGCTGCAATGCATGCAGAGGAAGTACATGGAGCTATCGTAACGCCCAAGCTGGTAGAGCAACTGAAAAACGTGATTAAAGGGACAATAAAAGCGGGTGTACCAACAGTTAAAAAAGTTATTTGAAATGCATTTAGTTTCTTTATTGCAACTGCAGCTAATAGCTGTTTTCTTTCTTATTAAACTGAATGATAATGCAATTTGTAAAGTTGCAACTCTTATAAATATGCTATTGTATGAATTTTAAAAATAGAACACCTGCAGTCCTCTTTTGTTTATGTTCATATTTATCGGTTTTAATTCTATTTCACAAGACACCGCCGTAAAAGTGCAGATAAAAATTATAAGAGTAAAAATAGGTCACAGATTCCAGACTTATATTAGGTTATGTTTATAATGTTGCCGATTCAGAGGTAAACATATCCAGTAATTTCATACCCTACAACGGTACCGCCGTAATAAATGCCGCCGGGTTAAAAACCTTTAATTATAATACTATAAAAACTATTACTATTATACGAAAAGGAAGCGTACTAATAGGCGCCTTGGCCGGCGCAGCAACAGGAGCAATTATAGGGTTAGCAACTTATAATAGATCTACTTCGTGGTTTGGGCCTGGAGTAAGTGCAGTTGGAGTAAGTATCTT
>JBBPZJ010000469.1:0-21835 GCA_038199395.1 Chitinophagales bacterium | reverse complement strand
GTTCTATCGCGTTCCGGATTGGCCGCCATCTGGTTAATTAATACATATTGCAAGAGTATGTGCGCAACTTTTAACGAGGCTATATTATATAAATTATTGGGCGAATACCACCAGCCCTTGTTTTTAAATTTTGCCAAAGCAATCTTTCTTTCTGTTAACTGTAGTTTTAATAAGTTAATGGTAAAATCGTATTGGCTTTGAGTAAGGGTTGTGCCGATATGTATTTCCTTAAAATCAGCTGCTTTTTGAATGGTGTATTCGGCGCTGTCCAATTGTCCGTCATACATATAGCTGCGTGCAAGAGCAATATTGTACCATCCAAAACCCGGTGTGGAGCCTGCGTTCACGATGGCTTCTTTACATATCGACATCGCTTCTTTTGTTCGTCCGGCGTAAACGTCAAGCATGGGAACGAAGTAAAAGGGCTCCTTCAACATCTTTTGTGAATACTTGTATTTGTCGCGGTTTAAGTATTCTAATGCGACTGCAAATTCACCTAGCTCATGTTTTTCATTTCCATAGTTATTCCAGGACACTGCACCTGTTTGTGCCAGGCGCTGGTAGTAATATTCGCTACTGTCGTAGTTTTTATTGTAACAATGTAGCAAAGCGAGGTAATGAAAAACGCTCATTCTATCTGCTTCTGCCTGCCCCGGTCCAAACCACTGATCGTTTTTTGCCTTGTTTGCATCGATCCTGTCTACAGCGTAGTAGCAATATTCAAATGCTGTTTTTTCGTTTTCTTCAACAGAATTTTTTAAAAACGAAAACTTGTCGGAAGTGAAGAAGCGATTTCTATGATATGTCCACGCTTTTGTAGTATTGGAGCCCAAATGATCTTTAGGGAAATTGTAGCTTGAAAATGCATTTAGTACCCACATTACACTGTCCGGCATTTCAATATTGTCATAGCATTCCTTCAATGTATTGCTAATCTGCAGAAAATCTACATACTTGCTCATTGACGCCATGTAGTTTTGAGGCGAATCGAATATCCCTTTCAAATTCCTGCCATAGTCTCTCTGCAAGAGAACGAACGCCTTTTTGAGAGGTGGAATTGAGTTTTTAAATCCCAGGTAATCGCTGCTTTTATCAGATTTATAAATACCCTCAAACATGTAGCCGACATAGTATGTGCTGTCTAATCTTATAAATTCACGACTTCTTGGTAGTGCATCTTTGTCAAGTGGATTTACTCCGATTCGTTTTGCATCTATTTCGTAACGTGCAGTGGGATTGCCTTGTGAGAAGCTTGCAATGAATGAAGTCAGTAACAAAATTATCAGTAAAAATACTCTGGTCATTTTCTTTTGCCCGGTGCTTTTTGTGACCGAACTTTTCTAGTACACAACTAAATAAATGAAATACTATTTCGCTTGCTTACGACATCGCAAACGAAATTGGATCGATTGCAAGTTTAGTTAATATTTGCAGAGTAAGTTAGAGTTTATTGTTAATTAAGTTGCCCTTGAAAACCTCAGTCAAGACTATTAAAGATATAATAGAGCTGTTGTGGGTTAATTTCGATTTTGCTACTGTTTAGAGCTGATGCTGTAACTACCTGTGATATGAACACCCACCAGATCACTTTAATTAATGTGATAGTAAAAGAAGCGGAATGATGAGCATCTAAATTTTAATAACATACACCCGTTTAAACTGCTTTGGTGCAACCGGGGTTTGAGGTGCTATTTCGACTGATTGTACTTCATCGTTATCAATAACTATAACGTTTTCTTTTTTTCTTAGAAAGTTTCGTGTTTCCCTTGGGGCGGCTATACTTCGCACCCTAACCGGCTCTGTTGAATACTGAAACGAAAAATTATGAGGCTTTTCAGAAGTTGTATACACCACAGCAGGCAACTCAAAAGTATAGTTTGCACTAGTATTTGTACGAGTTGTAAAAAAACGAGGTTGGTTAATAGAATCGATCTCTTTCTCGATTTGTCTCTCAATCAATTCTAATTCGTTTAATTTAAAAACATTTACGTCAGGAAGTAGGGTAGTAGACTTTTCTTTCTGAATTTTTTTCATTCCAATACGAACAAGAGTTTGAAGTTTATCTAATTCGACCTGTTTTTTTGAAAATTTAATTTGTTCTAAAGCTTTATTTAATTGAGTTCTTACTTTTTCCATGTTTAAAGCAGCGCCGTTTTCTTTCACTCTTTCTTTTTGAATGTTTCTCAAATGGTTCGCCGCTAATTCAAGTTGTTGAGATGCCTCTTTTGAAAACAAATTTTCCAAACTAAAGCCCAAATTGCTTCTTTCTAAATTCTTTGTGGCTTTCTCAATCATAACGTTGAAGTACGTGGCTTTTGTTTCAGGCTTTACCTCTATATTAGAAATAACTGAAGCTGGTTCCGGCATGCTTTCATCCTCTTCCGGGGTAAACGGTACAGAAGGATCGATTGGGGTATAGGTACCAGATGGCGCAATAGGCTTATCGGGTCTGAGAACTTCAATTTTTGTCTTCAAAACTTTCGCATCACCTGTCTTTTTTGTTGGTTCTATAGCAATCTTAGAAGAATTTGCAAGAAAGAATACAGGATTGAATAATGGGTTACTGACTTTTGCTGCCATCGGTTCAAAAGTGACTTTTTGTGCGGCCTTTGAATGTGAAGCGTTCTTTGTTTTGTTTGAAGGAGATAATAAGGAAAGAGAACTAAAAACTGTAGTAAGCACCAACAGCGCAAGCAATTGATACTTATGGTTGAAAAAAGTGTGTTCGTTTTTTTCAATTATTCTTTTTATTCTGCTAATAAGCAATTTTTTATTATCAGTTGCATTTAATGACAACAAGGGGTTTTGGGTCTGATTAGTTGCAATTTGCAATAACGCTCTTGCGTACGATGCAGCGCTGTATTCATATTTTAAAACCCAGTCGTCGCAGCAGTTTTCCCTTTCTTTTTTAACCTGTTGATGTATAAGCTGCAAAAAAGGATTAAAGAACAGGCAAGTTTCAATTAATGCCAGAAGTAAATTAAACAAGTAATCATACCTTCTTATATGTGCTAATTCATGTATAATCACCGCTTCCATCTGATGCGGATTTAGGTAATTGACGGTAGCAACAGGTATTAATATTATTGGTTTTAAAAATCCAATTGTTAGCGGAGTATGAACTAACTCTGATAGAAAAATAAATACTGTTCTTTTAATGCCTAACTGAGACGATAGTTTTTGTACAAATAGTTTCCATTGGTCTTCAACTTCTTCAAGACCTGAAAACCTTACCCTTTGTGTAAATCTGTAAGCAAAAAGCCATCGGGTAAATAGGACTACCAGTAGAGCCAGGTAAGCAATTGACAGATAGGGAAAGAACTGCTCAAAACGAAGAATTAAAAGGAAAAATTGCTGCTTTAAAGTACTGCCCGTACCGGCCGGTATCGCAGACATATTGATAGCATCTATTACATTGTACTCGACAAAGAGTTTAGACTTATTATAGTAGAAGACGAGGGTCACAATAAACCATATGAACCCGGTTATCTCCAAAACAAGTCCTGCTGCATATTTTTGCTGCGACGATAATTTGATGGCAATATTTATAATAAAATATAAAAGCCATAAAAATGCAAACTGCCACAAACTATTTATAATGGCGTATCCCAAAGCTTGTAAAAAAGGAGATTGGAGCAGCGGGTGCATATTATTGATTTTTCAAGTTATCAAGAAGCTGTTGTATCTCGACTAGCTCTTCTTTACTTGGGGACTGGCTACCCAAAGCCTGCATCACTAACTGTGTCGATGATCCTCCGAACAGGCTCGAAATCATCTTTCCAACAAACTGACTTTGTGTTTTTTCTTTACTTACGCTAGCCTGGTAAATATGAGTTTTAGCAGAATCGTCCCTGATTACCAACCCTTTTTCAAACATAATTTGCATCAGTTTCAAAGTAGTCGTATATCCTGCCTCTTTCGATTTAAGAATTGTTTCGTGTACTTCTCTTACTGTGGCCTTTCCTTTCTCCCACAACACCTGTAATATTTCTAATTCTCCTTCTGTAGGTTTGATCTGTTTTGCCATATACGAGTAATTTCGTATCAATAATAAAAACTATTCAAGAAGAAAAGTGTGCTATAAAGCTTTTTAGTAAAACATTAACAAATACGCTGACATCTGACTTTTTGGTAGAATAAACCAGTAATAGTAGTCAATAAGTAATACAGAAAGTGATAGTTATGAAAACAAGCGTAAGACAGGTAAAACGTCAACAGATGTAGTGCTGAATGAGCGCAATAAAGTTAAATTCTAATAATGAAAATAACTCTGCTGACTTACTCTCGGTTTGTGTTTGATGAGGAGTTCTATGTAGTAAAATAATAACGGCATAGCAAATAATTGAAACAAAAAGGAGAAGAACAACGGTGAGAATAATTAATTCGAAACTATTAATCTTCCTTTTTTCTTTCCGTTGCCTTTTACCTGTTATTTGCTGAAGTTTTTGATTTAACTGATTTACCTGTTTTTTAAGCTGCGTTTTATTTTGTACTTGTAAGAGACCTTGCAATGCATCGGCTTCAAAAGGACTACTGTCTAACTTGTGCTCAATACGACGCTTTTCATCTTCAGGAGTGTTGTCATCAATATACTTCAGCAAATCTTCTTCGCTTAACCGCTCCCCGTTATCCGATAATATGTCTTTCCAGTCACCCATTAACTTTCTTCATTTTTTTCTCAACAATCAATTTCAGGTTCCTTTTACCATTTTGTATATAGCTCTTCACCTGCAACAAATTATAACCGGTAACATCTGCTATTTGCTGGTAAGTTTTGCGCTGCAGGTAAAATAATGTTATACATAGTTTCTGCTCTTCATTTAATTCGTTTAACCCCTCTTCAATTAATGATAGCGTATGGTCCTTTTCGAATAATTCCGTCTCTGGAAAAGTATCTGCAGTCGCATTCAATTTATCTGATATTTCCACTGGTACACGCCCCTGCCTTTCTCTAATTTTCATAAGGCAGAAATTCTTTGCTATCATATATAGCCAGCTCTTAAAATAGTCGACCTTGTATTTTTCAACTTCCGTTATAACTTTCAAAAATATTTGTTGCACAGCATCTTTTGCCTCTTCTTCATCCTTCAAATACTTCATGCACACACCAAACAACAACAAGGTGTATCGTTGAAGTATAATGCCAAGCCAATGGTTGTTGCCGTCGTTGTAAAACTTGTTCAACAGTTCTTTATCTTCGATATGGGCGAATGCATCTTTAGCCACGCTTCAATTTAAATGTATTTTTATTAGGATGCTGTTAAGATGTTTTTCCATAACGCTATTTGCTGTTACTATTAAATTTTTTTTTATGCCTCTTTTAGTTTGTGTCGTTCCTGTATCTCCAATTCGTGCTGAAGCTTCACATAGAAGTGAGCAGGTAAGCCAGTTGTTGTTTGGTGAACGGTGTGAAGAGCAGGAAAGGGTAAAAGACTTTGTAAAAGTGCGGGTTTTATATGATGGTTATGAGGGATGGTGCCAGGAAAGCCAATTGGAAGAAACAACGCCGCATGAAGCTTTAACTGAAAGCAAGTTGCTGGCTGCAGAATGGGTCAATCGGATATTGGTAAATAAAAAAGTAATGCATATACCATTCGGAAGCCCAATACCGGGAAATGGTTGTATTGCAAGTCGTAAAGTAGAATATAAAGGGTTAACAATAGATGTTGAAAAGAATTGTATGAATGAAGAAATGTTACAAAAGCTGTCATCCATTTTCTTAAACACATCTTACTTGTGGGGAGGGCGTTCTGTTTTTGGGATTGATTGTAGTGGCTTTACGCAACTTGTTTTTAAATGTTTTAATATTCCGTTATTGAGAGATGCTTCTCAACAGGTAACACAAGGGGATGAAGTAGGATTTTTACAGGAGGCAAAATATGGTGATCTCGCTTTTTTTGATAATGAAGCCGGCAAAATAACCCATGTGGGTATATTTCTAAATGCAAATACAATCGTTCATGCATCAGGAAAAGTGAGAGTAGATGCGATCGATAGTGCAGGAATAATTAACGGGGATACCGGAAAACGAACCCATAACCTGAGATTAATAAAAAGAGTTATAAAACAACCTGCTAACGAGTTGTTTTAGGAAAGCCGCTACAGGTCTCCCGGACAAACGTGCTAACTGATATTCTATAGTTCCCTGTGCCTTTTTAGTTCAAAAATGCACAGGGTGTCAAAAACATTTATTTGATGTATTCTTTATAAGCATCCATTGCTTGCTGTATAATTTTCAATGCAGTACTTTTATCCTGAAACTCTTCTACTTTAACCGTTTTATTTTCCAGCCTTTTATATTCTTCAAAAAAATGACGTAATTCTCCAAAGAAATGTTTCGGTAGCTCTTCTATGTTGTTTATATAATTGATAGAGGGATCGTGTGCTGCAACGGCAATAATTTTATCATCAGCATCTCCCTGATCTATCATTTGCATTACACCTATCACTTTAGCCGTCACAAGACACATAGGCTGTATGCTAATGCTTGAGAGCACAAGGATATCCAGTGGATCTTTATCCTCACCATAAGTTTGTGGAATAAAACCATAATTAGATGGGTAATAGAATGAAGAATAAATAACCCTGTCTAATCTTAACAGTCCGCTTGGTTTATCAATTTCATATTTTGCTCTTGATCCCTGTGGTATTTCGATAACAGCATTCACCATTCTTGGCACCTGATCTCCGCTGGAAACTCCATGCCATGGGTGTAAAACATTCGGTAATTTTTCCATTTATTTTTATTAATAATTATAAACTTATTTAAGTGATAACGAGTTTTATAAAATGCCTTTTGTTGTCCGTTTTAAAAGATGCGAAATTACAACTTACTCCACCAACTTGCAGTATACTTAAAAAATCCGCCATTCAGTGGTAAAATATTAGTAAACAGAATAGTTGCGTCAAAGGTTGCCGGAAAAGGTGTATTTAAAATCGACCTTCCACTCCTGGTTTGATTTAACAACTTTTATTTTTTGTGGCCTGTTTTTATAAGAATTGCTGAAATTGATAATAGTTACACTATCGGGAACAACATCATTTACTTCATAAATGGTAATGCCCGCTTTGCTATAACCTGTTTTATCCTGTTCGCTCAATTTATTAAATTCCTCACTCCACTTTGCCAGCCAAAATTGGTTGTCCTCATCCTGCAGCATGTATTTGTTAGCAGCATTAAATTTTCCTTTCAGTGTTTGTTGAATAAATTCTCGTCCTGCATCTATTGCACTTTCAGGTTTATGGTATTCTTCTTCTTTATTTTTACAAGAAAACAATAATAAAAAACCAAGCATCAAAAAAGAATATTTCATTTGACTTTTTGTGGGCGATAAAGGTAACAATAAAAATATTTTCTGAAAGGAGGCGGGATTTTTAAATAAAAGAGGCAATCGAAATTGCCTCTTTTAATGTAATGACCAAAATTGATTAGTTACCTGTTATTAGGCTGAAAGCCCGATACTTGTTCCTTTTCTTTTTCACGCTCGTATGCTCTAATTATTGCCTTTACCAATCTATGACGTACAACGTCTTCTTCATCCAGTTCTATGTGTGCTATTCCATCAACGTTTCTTAGTATGCGGGAAGCTTTCTCAAGCCCACTTCTTTGGTTCTTTGGTAAGTCAACCTGCGTTGGATCACCGGTAATGATTGCTTTGGCACTTGCTCCTATCCTTGTTAAAAACATTTTTAATTGAAGGTCGTTGGTATTTTGCGCTTCATCTAAAATGATAAATGCATTATCCAAAGTGCGACCACGCATATATGCGAGAGGAGCAATCTCAATGGTTCTGGTACTCATATAATACCCAAGTTTATCAGCAGGTATCATGTCGTCCAATGCATCATACAAAGGGCGTAAATACGGGTCAATTTTCTCTTTCAAATCTCCTGGTAAAAATCCCAGGTTTTCTCCGGCTTCTACTGCAGGCCTGGTAAGGATGATCTTCTTAACAACCTTGTTTTTCAGCGCTCTTACTGCTAATGCAACCGCAGTGTAGGTTTTACCGGTACCGGCAGGTCCGATTGCAAAAAGAATATCGTTTCGGTCGGCTGCCTGCACCATCTTTTTCTGGTTTGCTGTCCGCGCTCTTACAGTTTTTCCGTTTGGTCCAAAAACAAGTATATCATTTGGGTTCCTTTCAACGAAGTTGTCAATTACTTCAGCGTCATCTCCACCTAAAATCTGTTCAAAATAATTTTCGCTTAAGTCTCCGTTCCGTTCAAGATATTGAAGTATTAGATTAATCTTTTCTTTTGCGGTTTCTATTTGCTCGGGAGCGCCGCTAAGTTTTATTTGAGTGCCACGACTAAGAATTTTCAGCAGCGGAAATTTCTTTTTCAAAAGATCCAGTTTCCCATTGTTTACACCAAAAAATTCAATAGGATTTACTGTTTCAAGGTTAATAATTGTGTCTGTCAAATTGTTGGAATTTAGTTTTATTTTTTAATAAACTGATGTCCCTTATTGCGGACCTTCAGCTCTTTTCTTACGCCCAATAAATATACCTGTTCAATAATCAAATTTGATACTACTTTATGCACAACATGTGAATTAGATGTGAAAGTTCGATGCAACTAAAGAGGAGGAAATTCTTTCGCCTGTATTTTTAAGATACCTGTTTTTGTTAGGTTTTTTGTCATGCAGAATTAGCAGTTTAAAACAAAATGGCACAAAAAGGATTTGTTCTAAAAGCTTCTTCTGTTGAATCTTAGAGCCTTTTAGTCTTTCTTACAGCTACAAAGTGAACTTAGCCTTGGACTATTACTCCTTATAATTAGGTTGCCCATTCTTGGCATCAAGCTCTATTTATCAATCTAGAAAGTTTATTTTATTGAGTGAGAGGTATTGGATTCTTAAAATTTCTTTTTTAAATTTAGATGTCGTTTTTTGGCTTTTTATAAATGCCTCAAAAGCGTGACAAGTGGCTTGCAAGACACCTTTTGCCTTATAGTTTCGCACTCAATTATTAAAACAAATAAAATGAAAAAAATAACGATTGTTTCAGCATTGTTAGGAGCTGCAATGATTATGCATTTCGACTCTTCTGCCCAAGGGTTTCTTAAGAAGCTAAAAGATAAAGCGTCAGATGTAGCCAACAAAGTAGTTGACAAAAAGATTGACCAGGCTGTTGGAATAGATCCTGCTTCTACTTCCAATAATTCCGGTGGGTCAGATAAAGTATCAGGTGCGCCGGGATCTTCTTCGGCCAGTAGGAGTGGCAAGCCATCTAATAAAGTAGGCGAGGGTTTAAAAAACACCACTCCTCCAGATGTTAACCAGCAGATAAGTGAAGCAGAGACTGCAAGTGCCGCCG
Organism: Chitinophagales bacterium; assembly: GCA_038199395.1. GTDB lineage: Bacteria > Bacteroidota > Bacteroidia > Chitinophagales > Chitinophagaceae > Segetibacter. The sequence goes on along the minus strand of JBBPZJ010000469.1, from coordinate 12,518 downwards.
GCAACTTTAGTGAAGCCAGGTATTCCATTCAACAGGCATTGTTAGGAATAGAACTTCAAATGGGTAAAGAGATTTTAAAATCATTGCCGCCAACCGTTGCGGGCCTCGCAAAAGATACCGCTGAGGACCGGGTTACAAGCACTCAATGGGGCTGGGCAAACCTTACTATTCAACGTATTTACCGCAAGGATGACAAAGAGCTAACTGTTTTGGTGGGTAATAATTCTGTTTATAGCGGTTTTATGAACATATTATTTGCTGGTAATATGGCGGAGTCTAACGGTCAAACTCAAAACTTTAAGCAGATTAAGGTAAAAGGGAATAAAGCTATGATTAAGTTTGACAAAAACGAGGGTTATACCGTTTTGGTGCAGATTGGCCAGTCAGGTATGATTACTTTCGAAGGAATTAATTTCGCTACCGAGCAAGATATGATGACTGCTGTAAACACTTTTGATATTGAAGGCATCAAGAAAATGCTTGGAGAAAAATAAACTATTCACTTATATATTAATAAAAATGAAAAAAATATTCATACTAACAATCGTACTTGCAGCCACTATTATTGGTAGCGCCCAGGATTTTAAAAAAGATGTTGCTGCCGCAAAAACATCTTATAAGGCAGGTAAACTGGAAGAAGCACATTTTGCATTACAACAAACCCTGCAAGAGTTGGATATTACCATCGGCAAAGAAGTTATTAAATTATTGCCGGAAAAAATGGATACTTTAAGAGCAAATTTGAAGGAAGATAAGGTTACAGGTAATGTGAGTTTTGTTGGTGCCACCATACATAGATCTTATGGTTTGGGAGCGAAAAAAGCAGAACTTGAAATTGTAAACAATTCTCCTTTGCTGGGTACCTTAAATGCTTTTTTAACCTCTCCGTTCCTTGCCGGTATAGGAAGCGATGGCAAAAGTAAGGTTATTAAAGTTCAGGGCTATAAGTCAAGACTTACCAAAGAGGATAACAGCGATGGAAACAGCTTTTCCTATAAACTTGAAATACCTTTAAGTAATGCGTTGATCACTTTTAGAGTAAATAATACTTCTGATAGTGAAATAACGAACTTTGCAAACTCGTTACCGATGGACAAAATTGCAAAGCTGATACAATAAATCTTTGTTATTAGGGCCAGACAATAGCTTATGAAGTCGTCGGCAATACTCAAAAAAGAAATAGCGATAAATAGGAGGCTAGTTCGAAACCACACGAATGGCCTCTTTTTCTATTTAGTCACCGTACTTTTTTACATTTGCACCATGCCAAAATTAAGCATGGATGAATTGGGCAGAAAGTCGTTAGAAGAGTTTAAACAGGCGTCAAAAACTCCGATTATTGCGGTGCTTGATAATATCCGCAGCATGCACAATGTGGGTAGTGTTTTTCGTACAGCAGATGCCTTTCTGATTGAGGCTATTTTTTTGTGCGGATACACTCCACAACCGCCTCACAGAGATATTAATAAGACAGCCCTTGGCGCAACTGAATCAGTTGATTGGATTTATTTTGCAACTGCCTCAGATGCTGTTGCAGAATTAAAAAGTAAAGGGTATAAAATATTTGCTGTGGAGCAAACTGAAGGAAGTATTTCGCTCGAAAAATTTTCCGTAGCAGAAGACGATAAAATTGCAGTAGTGTTTGGTAACGAAGTTGAAGGCGTGCAAGATAATGTGCTAAAACTGGTAGATGGAAGTATTGAAATTCCTCAATTAGGGATGAAACATTCACTTAATATTTCTGTCGCCGCAGGAATTGTACTCTGGGAGATTGTAAGAGGAAGGATTGGAAAATAAAATTCGAAAATCAAGGTTCTAATGATAATCTTTACTCAGCCTTTTATGGTTCAAGCCCTTTTGATTTAAGCATTTGTTGATATACTTCGCTATAGCTGCTTCCCACCGGTATTTCTTTACCTGCAACTTTAACTTTCGATTTTCCGAAGCTTTCGATTTTACTTGCAGGTACTATATACGAACGATGAATACGAATGAATTCATTAGAGGGAAGTCTTTCCTGCAGACTTTTAAGGGTCATTAAAGTAAGAACAGGTTTTGGCTTAATATGTATTCTTATGTAGTCGTCGAGCCCTTCAATTAAGTCAACTTCTTTTAAATTAATCTTCATTAACTGGTAATCGACTTTTACGAAGATAGATGCCATTTGGAGTTCCTGCCCCGACAAAAACTCCAGGTACTCCCGGGCTTTAAAAACCGCCTTCAAAAACCGGTCGTACTCAAAAGGTTTTAATAAGTAGTCTACCGCATCCACATTGAAACCGTCTACAGCATATTCACTATATGCTGTAGTAAAAATAACCAGTGGCTTTTTAGCAAGCGATTTATAAAATTGCAAACCGTTAATGTCGGGCATTTGGATATCCAGAAACAGCAGATCTGTTTCTTTTTGTTGCATCCATGCTTTACCTTCATCAGGATTTGTGAAGGTCTTTTCTAATGTAAGAAAAGGAATACGGGAAGCATATTCGGCAATCAATTGCAATGCAAGGGGTTCATCATCTATTGCTATACAACGCATTATTTTCGAGTGTTAGGTTTACAATAAATTGTTTATTTTCCTGGTGCACATCTAACCTATGTTTACCTGGATATAATAACTCAAGCCTCCTTTCTGTGTTTTTTATTCCTATGCCCGTGTTGTTTTCGCTTCCTTTATCGTAAGATATCATGTCGTTTATGGCCGTAAAGTAAATTGTGTTAGCGTCTGTTTTTATCTCAAAGAACAACCTTGACTTTTCTTTTGTACTCACCCCATATTTAAAGGTGTTTTCAACAAACGGAATCAGCAACAGTGGCGCAATTTGTTTTCCTTCGGTTTCCCCTTGTACATTAAATTCAATGGTTACTTTGTCGGTTAATCTTACTTTCTGCAACTCTATATAATGTTTTATAAACTGAATTTCTTTATCAAGGGGAACTGTGTCGTGTTTTGTTTCACTCAACACATAGCGCATGATCGACGATAGCTTTAAAACCGCATCGGCAGTTGCTTCGCTTTTTACAAGCGCCAGGGAATAGATATTGTTGAGGGTGTTAAAAAGAAAATGCGGGTTTATTTGCGACTTAAGAAAAGAGAGCTCGGTAGCCAGCTTTTCATTTTCTATTTCCTGCCTCTTACTTTCTATACCTAACCATTCCTGTATAACTCTTGTGCAGGTGCTAACGGTAAATACGAGAAAGAAAACTGCCGTAGAGGGAGTGAAAGGGTAAAAATACGAGTGACGATGTCGCTGCATTTTAGCTCTTATTCTTTCAGGCATTTCTGACCGAACAATGTCGTCGAATATGCGATGAATAAAAAGAAATAAAAAGAGCAAGCCAATAATGATTAAAATGTACCAAAGCCATTTTCTCTTTGTAAGTAATTGCGGAATTAGTATAAGTGTGTTTGAATAATAAAACAAAAGGAGAAATGCATCAATGCAAATAAATCTCCAGATCATACCATCAGTATATTGAAAGTCTGCATCTCTCGGTCTTGCAAAAAAAACAATCGGAAGCAGAAAGAAACAGGCCCAGGCTGCTACATGTACAGTTATTGTTAGAATTCTTTTGTTCAATTTTCAGGTTATGTATGTATAAGAAATAAGTGCCTGTAGCAATTTCCTTTTTTAAATTCGTAAATGATGCTTTAGTTAACACATACTTTTCAACATGTGGTAAGTATCTTTTAAAAATAGAGAATCCTGATCCTGGTTTTCACGAAAATTGTAAGCTGATTGCTTATTTTTCTGTCAGTATAACCTTGCTATAATAAAACTATGCGACCTTAACAGGCTTTAAAAAGATTATGGATTAATGCAGACAAACAATCGGTGAAGGGAATAAGGATTTTGAAGCTATTTTGTGTAAATGGCAGATGAAAAAAGTAATTTTTCAACAGTTGATTGGCAGGACGGATTTCGAGTAGTTTGGGTAAGGTGTGATTTTGGAAAGCAACTAACCCTCTTTTAGCTCGTTTATTCTACATTAATATTGTTCCATTTCGTTTGGGAAGTTGCTATTTTTTACATCTGTAATGTATTGTTTTACTGCTGCTGTAACCTGTTCGGCCATATTTAAATAGCTCCTTAAAAAACGTGGTTTAAACTCAGTATTAATTCCCAGCATATCGTGCATCACCAATACCTGCCCGCTACAGTACATGCCTGCACCTATACCAATCGTAGGCATTATAAGGCTTTCAGTAACCTCTTTAGCCAAAGCCGCCGGTATTTTTTCCAACACCAGGGCAAAACAACCGGCCTCCTGCAAAAGCAAAGCATCGGTTCTAAGTTTGTTTGCTTCCGCCTCATCTTTAGCTCTTACAACGTAAGTACCAAATTTATGTATTGATTGAGGCGTTAACCCGAGGTGGCCCATCACAGGGATACCGGCGCTCACAATTCGTTTGATGCTATCAACTACTTCTTCGCCACCTTCAAGTTTTAAAGCATGTGCACCGGTTTCTTTCATAATGCGAATGGCTGATGCAAGTGCAACTTCACTATTAGACTGGTACGAGCCAAATGGAAGGTCTACCACTACCAATGCTCTTTCTGTTCCCCTTATTACCGATGCAGCATGATAAATCATCTGATCTAAGGTTATAGGCAAGGTCGACTCATGGCCGGCCATAACATTACTGGCACTATCGCCTACCAGTATAACGTCTATGCCTGCCGCATCAAATAATTTGGCAAACGAAAAATCATACGCAGTGATCATTGAAATCTTTTCACCATTGATTTTCAACTTAACAAGCGTATTTGTAGTAACCTTTTTAATTTGTTTATTTACAGACATCTCTGACAGAAATTGATAAAAAACTTCAAAATTGAGATGGGATAGGAGTATGGCTCTGCATTAGAATAAAACATGCTCTAACAGAACCCATCGGAAAAGTAAAAATACAGATATTTAATCCAGATGATGTATTCTTTATTCTAACCACACAGATCGTTTAAATACCTTTTTTATGAATTTTTAAATCAATCAAAGAATTCGTTTTTATCCTCTTTTAATCAGTCGCCGACTAAAATGTTGGTTCTACTTCCTCAACTCTGCATATAAGTGTTGAATAAGTCCGTCTGCTAAACCTATTTTCGGAACAAGTATTTCATCTGCATTAGCCCAGCGCATTACATTAATAAAAATTTGCAGAGCAGGCACTACTACATCTGCACGGTCTTCTTTGAACTTAAATAACCTTATCCGCTCTTTTGCCGGTACTGCCGAAAACTCCCTGAAATAGTCTTTAAGCAAATTCAATTCGAGAGGCTTACCATCTTTTTTCTTGCTGATAGAAAAGATCTTGTTGATGTTTCCACCGGTGCCTATAGCTATAATTTTTTTGAATCCTTTTGTCTGCTGTTTTATAGCGTTCTTCATTTCATCCCACATCTTTTCTTCAACAAGGTTTTTAAGCAGGCGGATAGTACCGATGTTGAAAGACTGTTTATAGACAATCTTTGCATCAGCAAAAAAAGTTAGTTCAGTACTTCCCCCGCCCACATCTATATACATGTAGCTGTTATTGCTATCAAGGTTCTCGGCTACATGATTTTCGTAAATAATGGAGGCTTCAAGATCGCCGCTTATAATTTCGATAGTAATGCCTGTTTCTTCTTTCACCCTGTTCATTATTTCTGCACCATTTTTTGCATCCCGCATAGCACTTGTAGCACAAGCTTTCAGGTGTTCAACTTCGTACAATTTTAGTAAAAGGCTGTAGGCTTTCATAGCGTCCATTATCATCGAAGTTCTGTTAGCCGAAATTACACCGGTTTCAAAAACATCGAAGCCAAGCCTTAACGGAATCCTTACAAGATTTAGCTTGCTAAACTCAGGAGGGTGACCAATACCCTCAATAACATCTGTAATTAATAGTCGGGCGGCATTGCTTCCTATATCTATGGCGGCTAATTTCACTTTTTAATTTTTTATTAATATGGGTCTTTTTTCTTTAAAAAGCCCCATCTTGCAAATATGCCGCCTCTAAATAAAAAGGGAGTTAGCTTTTCAAAGCCCGGTAAATTTAATAGGGGAGAGCTGGCATTTTTGCCATGTAAGTTTTAGAAATATTAATACGTGAAAGATCACCAGTTTATAGTTAGGTGAAGCAGGTACTTTAAACGTTCATTCTTCTAGTATCCGGCGACACTATCGTCACCTCTCTTATCTGCGGCCGCTGTCAATTTCCCATTGTCTATTTTTATCACCTCTACACGTCCTATAGTAGTGGCATATCCAGCTACATAATACACTTTAACAGTATAGCCCATTTGTCGCAATTGTTCCATCACGTCTTTAGGAAAACCTTCTTCAACCTGTATTTCATCGGGTAGCCATTGGTGATGAAATTTCGGTTTGTTAACTGCTTCTTCAGCACTCATTTTATAATCTACCACATCTACAATGGTTTGATAAACTGAAGTAGGAATAGTTGTACCCCCCGGCGTTCCAACAACCATGAATGGTTTTTTCCCTTTCAAAACAATGGTTGGTGCCATAGAGCTTAACATCCGCTTTCCCGGAGCAATTGCATTTGCTTCTCCACCTATAGCGCCATACATATTAGGCACGCCGGGCTTTATGCTGAAATCATCCATTTCATTATTTAAAAAGAAGCCTGCTCCCCCCACTACTGTTTTACTTCCGAAATTTCCATTTAACGTTGTAGTTACAGCTACCATATTACCCCACTTGTCAGCAACGCTTATATGGGTTGTTTCCATACTTTCGGTTACAGATCCAGCCTTCACTTCGTTGCTTTTGCTGGCTTTTGCACTATCATAATCTGCCATTCTTTTTGCCAGGTAGGCATCGCTTGTAATTGCGTTTACAGGTACTTTCCAAAAATCAGGATCGCCCAAATGTTCTGCACGATCGGCATACGCTCTTCTTTCGGCTTCGGTCATTAGCTGTACACTTTTCACGGTTTCAAATCCATACCTTGCTAATGGGCGGTTTTCAACCATTTTCAACATTTGCATGAGTAATACTCCGCCGCTGCTTGGTGGCGGCATGCTAACAACCGTGTACCCTTTGTAACTAAATTCTAATGGTTTTCTCTCTTTTGTCTTATAACCTTTTAAATCATTTAAAGCAATCAATCCTTTTCCTCTTTGCATTTCTGCCACGATCAATTTTGCGGTCTCACCTTCATAAAACCCGGCTTCACCTTTATCCCTTATTCTTTTTAGTGTGTTTGCAAGTTCTTTTTGAATTAATGTATCCCCTGTCTTCCATCCGGATTCTTTTACAAACACAGGTTTTACCGTGTTGTATTTTAAAAACGATTCCTTTGCCCTGGTAAATTTGGAAGCTTCTGACTCTGTTAGAGTAAATCCTTTTTCGGCCAGGTCTATGGCTGGCTGGATAAGGATTTTAAACGGAAGTTTTGCGTATTTGAGACTTGCAAACAATCCACTAACTGTTCCGGGAACGCCGGAAGCAAGATGACCGAATTGAGAAAGATTGGTTTGGGCAGTTCCTTTTTCATCTAAATACATATCGCGGGTCGCTTTTGCCGGCGCGGTTTCGCGGAAGTCGTAAGTGAAAGTTTTGCCATCCTTCATCCTTGCTACCAGAAAGCCGCCACCACCAATATTTCCTGCGCCCGGATACACTACAGCAAGTGCAAGCTGTGTGGCTATCACTGCATCAATTGCATTTCCTCCACGTTTTAAAATTTCTGCTCCCACTTTTGCAGCTATAGGATGTGCGCAAACAACAGCGCCATTCGAATAAGTTTGTGTCTTGTTGCTTGAGAAGTGATACGGATCGACTGCTTTGCCGGGACCAACGAACGATTGTGCTGGAAGAATATTTGTAATTAGTAAGCCTGCGAAAACAATGACAGGATGTTTGATGTGCATAAAGCAAATTTCGACCTTTTTAACCCTTCAAATTAAAATTTGTTCATAAAAGTTTGTACAGGAAAGTGAAATTCTATCTTAGCAGCCATTACCAACATGGGAAAGTTACGCTCCTCATGCAGCATTTTACAACATTTGATGCTCAATGTTGTTAGCAAGTATAAGAGTGCGACGCAACGAATGCCGCCATACGTTAATAGCTGGTAACAAAATTTCCATCTCCTATTATTCCGATAACTTTTTATTAAAAAAACAAGTATGATGAAAATTTCCTCAATTTTTAAATCTACAATTGGAGCCATTTTATTCGTTCTGGTAACAGCGGGTGTGAGCGCTCAGGCTGTAATTACCGGTACTGTCAAAGATGAAAGTGGCAATGCGCTGAGTGGTGCCTCTGTTTCTTTGCAGGGGTCTTCTACAGGAACCACTACTGACAACGGCGGAACTTACACACTTAAGGTAAAAGGCGGCTCACACACCGTAAGTGTAAGTTATGTTGGTTTTTCTACCAGTCCCAAGAGGGTTAGCGTTGCTGATGGCGCTACTGCAAGACTCGATTTTTCTTTAGTTAACTCTGGTGTTACAAACGAAGTAGTAGTTCTGGGCTCCAGGGCTTTACCCCGTACCCAATTAGAAACGCCGGTTCCGGTTGATGTAATTGATGTTAAGAAAATAGCACAGGATGCACCCCAACTGTACATCAACCAGATTTTAAGTTACGTTGCTCCCTCTTTTAATTCAGGTACACAAACCGTTGCTGACGGATCTGATCATATTGATCCTGCTTCTTTACGGGGTTTAGGTCCCGACCAGGTGCTGGTATTAATTAACGGTAAAAGACGACACAATACCGCCCTTGTAAATATCAACGGTACGTTCGGCCGTGGTTCAGTGGGAACAGACCTTAACGCTATCCCCGTTGCTGCGATAGACAGGATAGAAATTCTTCGTGATGCTGCTTCCGCCCAGTACGGTAGCGATGCAATAGCCGGTGTTATTAATATAATACTCAAGAGCTCGGTAAACAGGGTTACTTTTTCTACAACCGCCGGCGCAAACATTACTAATTTTCTGGGCAAGTCAGTTACAGACGGGCAAACTGTACAAAACGCCATCAACTTTGGTATTCCAGTGGGGCAAAGAGGTGGTTTTATCAATTTTTCGGGCTCTTTTGATTACAGAAATTATACAAACCGTGCTGGTGATAGGACCGGAACAATCTTTAGCAGGTACAATGGCCGTAATGCTGCCGGGGCTATACAAACAATTGATCGTACCGACTCTTTCCTGACGGCGAATAATCGTACCCGTGAAGACTTTAAACAGAGAGTAGGTCAATCCAGGTTACGTAGTTCGCAGTTTATGTTTAATTCAAGTATACCGATGGATGACCAGGGAACTGAATTTTATATGTTTGGAGGTTTGGGTTATAGAAACGGGCAAGCGGCGGCAAACTTTCGCCTGCCTAACAACACCAATAATATTTTAGCTATTTATCCACTTGGTTTCTTACCTGAGATCCATTCGGATATATATGATCGAAGTCTTGCCTTTGGTATTCGCGGTAAACTAAAGGATTGGAATGTAGATTTTAGCAACACCTACGGCCAAAACCAATTTCTTTTTAAAGTAGTGAATACGTTGAATTCTACTATGGGTGTCGCTTCACCAACCCGCTTTAATTCGGGCGGCCCTGTGTTTACTCAAAATACTACTAACCTTGACTTCTCAAAAAGTCTGACAGCGATGAGCGGGATAAACGTAGCATTTGGGCTGGAGCACAGATTTGAAAGATATCAGTTAATTCCTGGTGAAGAGGCATCGTATGCTGATTATGGACGGTCCAGGCAAGTTGGCGTAGATGCTACCGGAAAACCAATACTGGTACCTGATTTAAAGGGATTGATAGTTACTAAATTCGGAGGACCTGATAGTTCGGCGTTGACAGGAGGTGCACAGTCTTTCCCGGGCTTTAGACCCGAAAATGCAGTTAATGCTACCAGAAGTGCTATAGCTGCCTATGTAGACGGAGAATTTAATTTTTCAAAAGCATTTTTAATAGATGGTGCTGCCCGTTTCGAGAACTATAATGATTTTGGTTCTAACGTAAGCGGCAAGATATCTTTAAGGTATAAGATAAGAGATAATTTTTCTATTCGTGGTTCGGTAAGTACCGGTTTTAGAGCTCCTTCTTTACATCAGCGTTATTTTTCAAATACCTCAACTTTGTTTGTCGCAGGTATCCCTTACGAAGTAGCTACTTTTCCTAATGATAGCCGTGCTGCCAAATTGTTGGGAATTCCGGAACTACGTGCGGAGAAATCTAAAAGCGTAAGTTTGGGTTTTACAGGTAACCTCGGAAAGTTTAAGGTTACTGTTGATGGATATTTAACAAGGATTGACGACAGGGTTATTTACACTGATTTATTTGTTGGAAGTAATTCTGCTACTGCCTCCGCATCCGACCGTGAATTGTACAATATTCTTGTTTCGTATAATGCAAACAGGGCTCAGTTTTTTGCAAACGCCATTAACTCCGAAACAAAAGGCGTAGACGTTGTTGTCTCTTACGGAACAAAATTAGGAGCAGGAAATTTTCGTGCTGATTTAGCAGGAACAGTTTCTAAAACAATGCGTGTAGGACCAATAAAGTCTTCTGAATTGTTGAAATCTAAAGAGAGTATTTATTTCAGTGAAGCGAGCCGTATTTACCTTGAGAGTTCAGTTCCAAGAGTCAAAGGCACTTTTGCGCTTAACTATGGCATCAGCAAATGGAATTTCTTTGTGAGAAATGTTTATTTCGGTGCAGTTGACGAAGCAACAACTAATGTGCTTTATCAGCAAACATTTGATCCCCGAATTATTACAGAAGCTTCTATTGGTTATAAAGCATCAAAGTCTATCCGTATAAGCGTTGGCTCAAACAACATATTTGATATTTATCCTGAAAAAGTAGCTGAACCTGGTAATACAGCCGCTAATCAGTTTATTTACTCACGCAGAGCTACCCAGTTTGGATATAATGGCCGCTATTTGTATGGAAGGGTTGAACTGTCGCTATAACAGATAAAGTTTTTCAATTTAAAAAAATGCTACCGCCTTAAGAACGGTAGCATTTTTTTTGTACTTTGATAAACGGTGCAAGCAAAAAACTGTACTGATATCAAACAAAAGCAGATTTGTTTACTGTTTTGTATTGTTGCCGTTAGATGAAGAACTTTCAGATCAGGAAGAGCTCTCCTTCTGGTGTCTTACCGATTTTAGTAAATAACAGTTCTTTTAAACTTTGCAACACATCATAACTTATTTCGCCTGTGCATTTTTCCAGCAATTCGTTTTTTGTTAATTCTTCACCCTCTTTAATAAACTTCGCTACCTCGTTGTAGTTTAATTCTAAAAACTCTGAAAATTTGTAAATCATACAAGGTTTATTAAGTGAACAAATGATTTCAGAATGCTCTTCACAACAATTGTACCCGTAAAAAAATGATAGAATGATGATGGCTACTGCCAACATAAGGAATTAAATGAGGAACAAAAACACTTATTCGGTATGTTTTATACCGCATCTACATCGGGTATAATGTTAACGCCCCGGTATCTTTTGTTTGATTGAATAATTGCTATTTGAGTAAGAATGTGCTGCTTGCATTGAAGTATAAACTGTGAATCTTTGGGAAGCTTAAGCATCAGTTCCAAGAGGTATTGATTTCTTACCCTGTTAATAGCAGGTTCTGCAGGACCGCTGACATATGCAGCGTATTTATTCTGTAAAAACTGACCTAATATATTCGCTGCTTCTTCCGCTACATTTTTGTCTTTATGCTTACATATCAGTTGGATTATCCTTGAAAACGGAGGATAAAAAAACATTTTTCTGTTTTCAATTTCAAAGCGGTACATCTCATCATAATTATGGTCTTGAACAAACTTTAATACCGGGTGATGAGTATTACTAACCTGTACAATTACTTTTCCCTGTGCTTCACGCCGTCCGGCACGACCACTAACCTGCTCCATCAATTGAAATGCTCTTTCATTTACTCTAAAGTCAGTAAAGTTTAGGATTCCGTCTGCATCTACTATTCCTACCAGGTTTACATGTTCAAAATCAAGTCCTTTTACAACCATTTGTGTACCTGCAAGAATGTCTATTCTTTGTTGTTCAAAAAGCTTTATCAGTGCATCGTGATCGTTTTTGCCGCGGATGCTGTCATAATCCATACGAGCAATTTTCGCATCCGGAAAAGCTTCTATTAAAGCTTCTTCAATTTTTTCTGTCCCGAAATTTTTCTGAACGAATTGATGGTTTCCACATGCTGCGCACGTAAGAACCAATGGATAGGAAGTGCCGCAATAATGGCATTGCAATTTGTTTTTTGCTTTGTGATAGGTAAGCGTAACATCGCAATTTTGGCATTGCGGAATCCAACCACAAACAGAACAGATCTGGTACGGGGAATATCCCCGCCGGTTTTGAAAAAGAATGACTTGTTTTTTCTCTTTAAGCGATTGCTGAATAGCTTCTGTTAACTGCGGAGATAATATAACCTTGCCCTTTTCTTTAGTAATAATTGTCTTTACATCTACAATTTGTATCAGGGGCATTTGCACGTTGCCATACCTTTCAGTAAGGCG
>JBBPZJ010000468.1:0-4111 GCA_038199395.1 Chitinophagales bacterium | reverse complement strand
GGAAGCACATTGACAGCCCAGCAACCTCTCAATAATATTAGCCGTGTCACCATTCAAACAATGGCTGCTGTCTTAGGCGGTACCCAAAGTCTTCATACAAACGGCTACGATGAGGCATTGAACCTGCCTACTGAAGAGGCGGCCAGAACAGCGTTGCGTACTCAGCAAATAGTAGGTTTCGAAAGCGGCATTGCAGATACTGCCGATCCTCTTGCCGGATCTTACTTCGTGGAAAACTTGACAACCGAAGTAGAGCAAAAAGCATGGAAGCTGATTGATACAATAGATGCAATGGGTGGAAGTGTGACCGCAATAGAACAGGGATTTATACAGAATGAGATAGCTAAAAGTGCATATGAATATCAACGGAATATTGAAACAGGCGACAAAATTATTGTAGGGGTAAATAAATTTTATATAAAAGAAGATAATAATACAAGTGGCTTTAAAATTGATGACAGTATAAGAGCTGTTCAAACAGAAAAATTAAACAACTTAAAATCCCGGAGAACTCAACAAGTAGCTGAACAATGCCTTGCGGAAATATCGGTGGCTGCCGAAGATGGACGGAACCTTATGCCTTTGGTAATAGATGCGGTAGAAAATTATTGTACTCTAGGTGAGATATCAGATGTATTGAGGAAGGTTTTCGGGGAGTATAGATAACATTACCCAGATTGAACAAAACAAAGAATACGATTTTAATGAAGATCATTAAAGAAGCCGAGTGATCGTTTGAAGGGATTTTGAAAGAAATTAGCTACAAAAAACATGAAGAAGAATTTAGATTTTTGCATAGTTACACATCCTTGTATGGGAGCCCTGGAAATACAATAATATTCATTCAATTTTAAAGACAAAAGGCCCTAAAAATAAGTTGACTGGTTCTGAAATTTCAACCTGCAGGCAGGTGTTCGATACGCCCTAAAAAGCTGTAGTCCACTGATTCAATTCAAATTGCAAAAGCTCTTCAGCAAGTTCTAAACCTTAACGCTATTTTATACCCTTATTGCTTAATGCAGATTACATTTGTTTCATGAAGAATATTTTTACTCTGTTTTCAATTTTACTTTTTATTGCAAATGTCTCTGTAGCGCAGAAAAAAGGTAACCTGAAGTCAGGAATGACGTCAGGAAATAGGAGCAATTATTATTCACCTAAAAAAGGGTCGGCTGCAAAAAGTAATATCAGCAAAAAACCGACGGCTTTAAATGGCAATGAGAAAAAAGAAATCTCATCCACAGAAAATATAAATACTGAGGGTGTCACCGACTCTAAAAATAACGTCACGGGCATCTGGAAGGGATATTTTGTACAGCATAGTTTTGGATTTTTAGAAGACCGTTACCGGTTTGAGGTACAACTGGCACAGCTCGCAAATAATGCGTTAAATGGCGTTACTTACTCATATAAAACAACGGAATTTTATGGCAAGGCTGAGGCAAAAGGTATTAACACAACAAAGACCAATAATATCATTATTAACGAGTTAAAGCTGGTAGACCTTAAAATTGCGGCGCAAAGTGAACCGTGTCTGATGACTTGTTATCTCGAATATAGTAAAATGGGAGACCTGGAGACGTTAACAGGAACCTACTCCAGCCGAAAATTAAATAATAAAAGTGACGACTGTGGCAGTGGAAAAGTTTATCTGGAAAAAAGACCGACAAGCGATTTTGCGAAAGAAGATTTTGTAACCAAAAGAGAAAATGAACTTAAGAAAAAGGCAAAACCACTAGCAAAAAAGCCTTCGATCAATACCCAGCCTCTTGCTAAAACTACGCCTTCTAAAAAGCCTGCTATCAAACCGGGAGCAGAAGAAAGTCTTTTAGACAAACCTGAAAAAAGAACAACTCCTGCACCAGAAACTGTGGTAATTCCTAAAAAAGAAGAACCTGTTAAAACACCTGCACCTCCATCAATAAAAACGTTGCCAAAGCCGGAAGTATTAAAAAGCAGAAGTAACGAAATTGTAAAGACAATTACAACGCACTCAAAAGAGTTTAAGATAGACCTGTACGACAACGGAGAGATAGATGGTGACCGTATCTCTGTCTACCACAACAACGAATTAATTGTATCTAATAAAACGCTTACCGACAAGCCTATCAGCTTCACTATAAAAGCTGACGAAAACGCCTCTGTGCATGAATTTGTTATGGTGGCAGAAAACCTTGGTTCCATTCCTCCAAATACAGCCCTGATGATTGTTACTGCCGGTAACCAGCGTTATGAACTTTTTATAACTTCTACAGAACAAAAAAATGCCGTGGTTCGGGTTGTTTACCAGGCGGACTAGTTCGCCGCTTACAGGTTAAAAAAACATTTTAAAAAAACACCTGTTTATTTCGATGCAATAATATCACTACCTGCTGTAAACGAGAACACCATCTTTTGCTGCAATTTCGCTGGGCAAAAAACCAAATTCTTTTTTAAATGTATTGGCGAAATGACTGAGGTTTGAGTAACCTACCATAATGCCCACTTCTTTAATTGTATATTCTGCCAGCACCAATAAAGATTTGGCTTTTAACATCCGGTTTTTTTGGTAATATTCGTAGATGGGTAAACCGTACAAAGCTTTAAAATCATTTTTAAGTTTTGTTGGGCTCATTGCAGAAATACGGGAAAGTTCGTCGATAGTTGGGGGAGCAACTGAAAAGTTTTTTACAAGCAAGGCTTCTACCTTCATTAAACGTAATGTTTCATCCTCGCTTCGTCTTACTTTTTTTCCCTTCAGCTCTCTTCTTTCTACAAGCTTTACCAGATATTTCTCCAGTAATAACAGCACGCGGTTTTGTATGTAATTTAACCTCAGCGGCTGATTCATCTTGTCTGTCCATAAATCATCCAACATCACACGGTACTCTGTAGCTATCGGCTCAAGGTTTTCCGTCTTCATCTCTATCGGAAAATAATTGCCTACTACTTCCTCAAAAATCTGCTTTCCCAGCAAGGTTGACAAATGCTCTTTATTAAAGAAAAACTTTACTGATCGTAATCTTTTAGTCGAAGGAAATACAAAAGTTTCAGGTACAAGTGTATGACTGAGTTTTACAAATGATTCAAATTCCTCTGTTCTACGTTTTGGTTTCACAGCTAGGATAGACTCATCTGCCACTTCTTCATTAAACTGCAGGGTATAAAAATGTTCATCCCCTTCTGACCTTTCTACTGCAAAACTTTCCTTCAAACACGTGTCTGTTACTAAAATCGTTATTCCCGAAGGAAGTTTTTCTGCCCAGCAGTAACCACTACCGTGATATGAATTAACAGCAATATGATTATTTGTAATCCGTGATTTAAAGTTACTTGCAAGCAAAGGCAGTAACTCTACAAAATCTGGCTTTTCCAAATGCATATAGGATTTTTTCTTGTAACGAAAATTCTTTTATAAGAACTTGTTTAAGATTTGTGCTCGCATTTTATTTAAAATAAACCGGTTTGCATCTTGCGGTTCACTTGCAACATTTTATAATCTTGTAACAGTTCTTTATTCTAACAAATTTCAAGTTTTATAATAACAACCTGCAACTTATCTGTCTAATAAGTCGCTGGGCAACTGGTCAAAAGATTTTTTAAATGCCTTTGCAAAATTGCTAAGATTGCTGTATCCCAGCTCTATCCCCACTTCCCTAACCGAGTATTTTTTGCTGAGTAACATTGCTTTAGCCTTGTTCATCCTGTGCTTTTGAAAATATCGATAAACCGGCAATCCGAAAACTTCTTTAAAACTGTTTTTTAATTTACTTGGACTCATTGCCGCCTGTCTTGCCAGTTGGGTTATTCCCGGAGGTTCGACAGAAAAATCTTTTACCAGTTCCTTTTCTATCATTTTTAACCGGTTTATGTCCTCATTGCTAACCTTTACATCGAAATGCATGTCGCTCATTTTGTAATAAATTCTTGTAAAGAACCTTTCCAGAAGCAACATAATCCGGTTTTGTATCAACAATGTTTCAAAAGCAGAATTAACATCTGATTGAACTATCTCAGCAAGAATACGCTTATACTCCATATCCATTGGTTCGTAGTTAAAAGCGCTCATTTTTAAGCTCAGATATTTCTTTATCAAATCTCCAACGCTTTCTACTTCCAAGAATTGCTCAAG
>JBBPZJ010000467.1:0-9103 GCA_038199395.1 Chitinophagales bacterium | reverse complement strand
TTAAAAACTCAATGTTAGTCATTGGTATTACACCAAATTCCCGGTCAGTAATATGGTACTCTTCTATGCCTAAAACTTTTGAAATATATTTCTTTAAAACAGTATCATAATCGCTACCTGGTAGTAGCCGCTCTGAAAACACGGTATATTCGACCAGAGCTTTGTTTTCAGTAGTTGGCAGCACATAAACAAAAGACGTCCCATTATTTTGGCTCACTCTAAAATCCATCAATGTGGCTCGGGAAGGATTAAAATGTTGCGTTTCTGTTTCTATAACAAATCCTTTAAAATGCTGCAATAAATAATACTTGCCCAAGCGGACTTCCGTTTTGGCAAATTGAATACTGTTAAAAACATAATCAGCAGTATACTGTTCCCCGTTTACAATCACCATACCTTCATTTCCCGCATTACCGACAGCTTGTACGTTGCCATATACGAACTCAACATTAGTATGCGCTCTAGCTTCGCTATAGATATAGTTATAGAAATCGATACCTCTTATCATTTTATAGGTATAGGGACTGAGGTCGAGACGAGAATCAAAAAAAGCAGAATGGAAATTTACTTCCTGCCATTGATGATATACAACCTTTTCAAATATGCCCGGCTGCTTTTCCCAAAAGCACCAGGTACGATCATTGGTATTTTTCGGCGCTTTATCTACTACCAGTATCTTTTTTCTTTCGAAGGCGGAGTGCTGCATAAAACGCATTAATAAGCTTAATCCGGCTGCCCCTGCCCCAGAAATGATATAATCGTATCTCTTCAAAAATTCACACTGTTTTTAAATTGACAAAAATCATGAACCAGCGATTAAAAAAATAATTACGAGTACTATTAAACGGCTTTGTTGCAGTACAAGTAGATATCCGACAAATCATTCTAGGCTTTTTTCTTTCTTACTAAACTGTCCGGAGGATAGGTCTCCTTCATTATATTTCTAACAGATCCCGCCCATGCCTCCAGGGCCGTTTTTTCCTGATCAGTTAATTTGGCATCAGTATGAATAATGGTATATGGAGTCAAAGGCATATCTCCCTTTTTAACTTCATCAATAACATGTTCCAACTTACGGTATTGCTTTCCTACCCGATAGGTTTTGAATTCATCGAAATTTAACTCTCTTTTTCCTTCCTCAATGTGATTGTTGAGCCACCAGGCAACCGGTTGTATATTATTGTACCAGGGGTACCTGGTGTTGTTACTATGACAATCGTTGCACGCTTTTTTTAGAATGCCGGTAACATCTTCAGGTACGGTGTAAATAGTAGCGATGTTATTTGCCGATGGAACTTTCGATAAATTTTTTAGGGGATGAAAAAATTGCATGATAATCAGCACCACTAATAAAATGAGGATAACATTTTTTAAAATTCTCATATTAAAGATGTAATTAGATAAGTATGTGGCCAGACATTTCTTTAGGAATAGGAATTTGCATCATCGTAAGAATGGTAGGGGCTAAATCTCCTAATTTACCAGGCTGTATCTCGCCCTTAAATTCATTGTCCGCTATAAAGAATGGAACAAGGTTTAGCGAGTGCTGTGTATTAGGTGTGCCATCTTCATTTATCATAAAATCTGCATTGCCGTGATCAGCTATTATAAAAACAGCGTAATCATTTTTTAGTGCCGTTGTAACCAACCGCTCCATGCACTGATCTACCGTCTCGACAGCCTTAACAACGGCATCAAAAAAGCCGGTATGACCGACCATATCTGCATTTGCATAATTGAGACATATAAAGTCTGCTGTTTTATGCTCTATTTCCGGCAATACTGCATCTGTAATTTCCACTGCACTCATTTCAGGTTTCAAGTCGTAAGTAGCGACCTTGGGAGAAGGAATTAAAATACGGCTTTCGCCCTCAAAAGGAATCTCGCGGCCCCCGCTAAAGAAAAAAGTTACGTGAGGATATTTCTCTGTCTCAGCAATGCGTATTTGCTTTTTATGATTAGCAGCCAACACCTCGCCAATCGTATTATTTAGATTGTCTGTTTGAAAGATGATATGAACATTACTAAAACTCTTATCGTATTCAGTTAAGGTTGTATAATTAACATTTAATTTCTTCATTTCGTAGGCAGGAAAATCTTCCTGTGTCAACACTTCCGAAATCTCTCGGGGTCTGTCTGTGCGGTAATTAAAACACAGCAGAAAATCACCATCCTTTATGATAGCTATGGGTTTTTGCTCTGCATCAATTATTACAGTTGGCTTTATAAATTCATCGGTTTCACCGTTGTTGTATGATTGCTGTATTGCTGCAGTCGCAGAGGTAGCAAACTGGCCTTTTCCCCTTGCCATTGCGTCATAAGCCTGCTTTATTCTCTCCCACCGTTTGTCACGGTCCATAGCATAGTATCGTCCTATCACAGTAGCTACTTTACCAACGTTAGCAGCCATGTGCTGCTCCAGATCTTCTATAAATTGTAATCCACTCTTTGGGTCGGTATCCCTTCCATCGGTAAAGGCATGAACATAAACTTCGTGCAGCCCTTCATTTTTACACAATGTTATGATGGCTTTCAGATGATTGATATGGCTGTGTACTCCACCATCGCTTACCAATCCCATTAAATGAAGTGGCTTACTATTTTCTTTTGCCTGCTTGATCGTTTCGAGCAATACTTCATTTTTAAAAAACTCACCATCTCGTATAGCCACATTTATTCTCTGCAACTCCTGGTACACAATTCGCCCCGCTCCTATATTCATATGGCCCACCTCACTGTTACCCATTTGCCCTTCAGGCAAACCTACCGCTTCGCCACAGGTTATTAAAGTGGTATTAGGATATTTACTATACAAAGAAGAAACAAAAGGAACGTTGGCATTTTGAATCGCATCGGCATATTTTACTTTACCAAGTCCCCAACCATCCATAATAACTAAAATCACTCTTTTATTTTCCATTTTATAAAACTATAGCTTTTTAAATAATTACCCGAAAAGTTGCAAAAGTGGAACGATCCTCCTGAAATTCTGCAATTTGGCATATTTTTCGCCTATAGGTGAGCAATTGAATTCAAATATTAGATATGAAAAAGTTATTGTTAATAATTATGGTGCTTTTTGCATCATTTGCTGTAAAAGCACAGGAAGGAAACAATCTTGTAAATGCCTTAAAATCAGCAAATGCCGACGAAGTTTCTGCTTTTTTTGATAAGATTCTCGACATAAAATTTCCTGATAAGGATGAAATAAAGAGCATCGGTAAAAACCAGGCCGGCATTGCCTTGAAATCTTTTTTTGATAATAATAACATAAAAGGTTTTGAGCTCATTTCGCAAAGGGAAATGGGCGGAACAATGTATATAGCAGGTAAATTAATGAATGGTGGCGAAGGCTATAAACTTTCTCTGATGATGCGAACCAAAGAAGGCAAACCGCAAATAATTACTGTAAGAATCAGTTAAGGACATTTTATTCTTTCCTTTACGCCTCGTTTTATAACGGGGCTTTTTTATGCTGTAATTTTTTTTACAAAACAAGATCGGGAAGCTATCTGCTGCTAGTACTTTACTCTGCATCCGTTTATGTTACAAGCCGCAAGTATGATTGCCTTTTCAAATTAACATCCATTTTGGTTCATTTATCCGCATGCTTTTTCGTCCCCGGTATCTACTGTTTATGGCTGCTCATCCAGGTTCTATAGATGTTTTTGTAGCTTTGTTTGTATGAATACTTACAACAAAAAGTTGCAGCATCTTATACACGAAGCCATGAACGAAGATGTAGGCGACGGAGACCATTCTACACTTTGCTGCATACCACCTGATGCAAGAGGAAAAGCAATCTTAAAGATAAAGCAGGATGGTATTTTAGGCGGCCTGGCTGTGGCTGAAACAATATTCAAAACCGTAGAACCCTTATCTAATTTTGTTGCCTTTAAAAAAGATGGGGAGTCAATGGTTTCTGGCGAAAGAGCATTTGAAGTCGAAGCAACTGGTCATACTATTTTAAAATGCGAAAGGCTTGTACTAAACATTATGCAGCGCATGAGTGGCATAGCAACTTTAACGCGTGAGTATGCGAATAGTATTAAAAATTACCCCACCAAAATTTTAGATACGAGGAAGACAACGCCAAATTTCCGGTTGCTTGAAAAAGAAGCCGTACGAATAGGAGGAGGTTGCAACCACCGTTACGCTTTGTACGATATGATCATGCTGAAAGATAATCATATCGATTTTGCAGGTGGATTAGAGAAGGCAATCAATAAGGCATGGGACTACGTACAAACTAAAAAGCCAGAATTAAAAATAGAGGTCGAAACAAGGAGTTTAGAAGATGTAAAAAAAGTAATTCAGGTCGGAGAAGGAAAAGTTTTTAGAATAATGCTTGATAATTTTAAACCTGAGCAAACTGCAGAGGCAGTTCATTTAATTCAAAATAAGTTCGAAACAGAGGCAAGTGGTGGAATCGACCTGCAAAACATAGTAGATTATGCAAAAACAGGAGTTGATTATATTAGTATAGGAGCCATTATTCACCAGGCTAAAAGCCTGGATTTAAGCTTAAAGGCTGAACTATAGGGAATTCTTCCCAATCATTATATTACCACAATTTTCAACTTCAGGAAAATGAGTAAAAAAAATAAACCTGACAACAACGGCTTAGTTTTTAGCACCGATCCAAATTTTAAATTTGAAGAAGAGCCCGAAGAAGTTCTGGAAACCTGGCCGCCAAATCAACAAAAGCTTAAGGTAAAATTAGACACAAAGCAACGAGCAGGAAAAGCTGTAACACTGGTTGAAAATTTTGTTGGCAAAGAAGAAGATATGCAAGACCTGGGCAAAAAACTTAAAAACTTTTGCGGAACAGGTGGAAGCACAAAAGACAACCAAATAATCGTACAGGGAGATCAAAGAGAAAAAATTCTTCAATGGCTAATTAAGAACGGTTTTAAGAATACGAAAAAATTATAAACTAAAGGGGGAAAGTTTATTTACACTAAGTTTATTCATACAACCGTCAATCAACTATAACTTTACGTTGTGTTACTATACTTACCACGCTTTCTATTGCTTACTTACTTTCTTATTGATATTAATGGCTGCATTGATCCTAAGACCCCCTCAAAACCTTCTGATAACTCAATTAAACCATCTGGTTTTTCAATAAAAGGAGTGAGCGTCGTAGCTCCCGTTAAAAAAATTGACTCTACGGGCTTTCTGCCAATAACTAAGGTCAATGCAAACAGTATTGCTGTAATGCCTTATGCTTTTTGCAGTCCTGACAACCCGGTGATTAGATATAACCACAAGGGGCAGTGGTGGGGTGAAAGCGATGAAGGAGTAATTGGAACTATTCAACTTGCGCATCAACGAGGTTTAACGGTCATGCTTAAACCCCATCTATGGATTGCCCACGGCATCTACACGGGAGAATTTGCGCCTGATTCCGACAAAGACTGGGAATTATGGGAAGCCAGCTACCGTAATTATATTCTTCATT
The DNA here is from genome assembly GCA_038199395.1 of Chitinophagales bacterium. Taxonomy (GTDB): domain Bacteria; phylum Bacteroidota; class Bacteroidia; order Chitinophagales; family Chitinophagaceae; genus Segetibacter. The sequence continues at coordinate 3,639 of JBBPZJ010000467.1, read as the reverse complement.
TTGCAGCTATTGCTGACAGTATGAAAGCCGAAATTTTTTGTATTGGAACCGAATTGGGAGCGACCACTAAAGCAAGACCCGCTTATTGGCGTTCATTAATAGATTCAATCAAAGAAAGGTTTCATGGCAAACTTACCTATGCCGCTAACTGGGATGACTACCCCGAATTTCCTTTTTGGAAAAAGCTTGACTATATTGGCGTAGATGCCTATTTCCCATTAGCAACGGATAAAACACCAAAAGTAAATTCTATAAAAGAGGGATGGCAAAAACACATGAGTCTACTTGAGAAAATAAGTGGTAAATACGACCGGCCAGTATTGTTTACTGAGTATGGCTATCGTAATATCGATAATACCACCGCAGAACCCTGGAAGGAAAATGTGGGAGATGAAAATAACGATGGACAGGCAAATGCATTTGAAGGTTTTTACCAAAGCTTTGCAGATAAAAAATGGTTCTTAGGCGGCTTTGTATGGAAATGGTATATTGACGAAGGACGCCATCCAAGAAATAAAATTGATTTTACCCCACAAGGCAAACAAGCCCAAAAAGTGATTGAAAATTGGTATAGCGGTAAATAATTTTGCAAGTACCTATTGCATTTGAGTCCGTTATATTAAACACCAATTGCAGTATAACCCAGAGGAAAGTTTAATGGCTAATTTCTATCCTATTGCTTTTATTATGCTTCCGCAACTCCCAAACTGCAAATGAAAGCATCGCCAGATAACTTAGTAACACCAGCCATACATTTTCTTTTACCGGATTTGAATGATAAGCATAATAACTAAGGGTTACTAAATAAGACCACACCATTGCATACCGGTAAGCTGTACAGGCAGCAATCATAATAGGCATACAGATATACCAGGGGTGAACAGTGGTAGCAAACAAATAATAGACTGTAAGAATAAATAAAGCTTTTGTAAAAAATTGTCTGTCTGAAATTGCATTGCCCCAAAAAGAAATCATACAAATGACAATTGCGGCGGTAGCAGACAGTAGCGGGCCAGCAAAAGCAATGATATTGTAGCCGGTAACCAATGTTCCAAGCCACCGAATAATATAATACAGACTTGCATTAAATTCAAAGTGACTTATGAAAAGGTTGATACTTTCAAAAAAATGTAAGATGGTTGCTTTGTCAATGATAAGTGCAAACAAAGCAACTGTGACAAAGCCGCTTATAACTGCATACATCAAACCAAGTTTCCACCCCAGTCTTTTTATAATTAAAGGAATAAAGACTACAGGAATTAGTTTGGAAGATATGCTCAACCCGAGAAATATAGCTGAGACATAGACCTTATTCTGCAACAGCAGCAGAAAAGCTATTGTCAGAAAGAATATCATGATGGCATCGAAGTGAACGTTACCGGTTAATTCGGCAATGACTAAAGGGTTTAACGAATATAATAATGAAAGATGCCTGGGCAAATGCAGACGCTGTAAGATCAAAGGCAATATAAAAATAGTTCCCATCTCAGCGAGCAGGATAGTCGTCTTCATACAAACTATTGCGCCCCACAAGCTGCCCGATAATTTTGCAGAAAGCCAGAAAATAGCTTGAAGAACAGGCGGATAAATGGTATAATAACCGGGAGAGTTTAAATGATGGAACAGATCATTAGTAATGCCAGGAATAGTAGCCGATTTTATCACTTCAACCGGCAACTGATGGTAGGGATTAATGGCATTTGCAAGAAGCCTTCCATCCCATATAAAACGATAAACATCATCAGAAAGATTAGGAGTTGAAAATAAAATGAGAATGCGAAAAAGAAACCCGGCGATTAAGAGTTGCTTATAATAAAACGAACCTTTTTTATTGATAAAATAATAACAGGCAAATAAAACTGTAAATAGAGCGAAGACTTTCAAAAAATCATATCTGGCTGTATGGTAGCACAACAAATAATATCCAATTGCAGTAATCGATAATAAAAGATAAACTGTCCATTCATTTTTATTAGTCTTCAGCTCATTCATACAATCAATTGGAAAACAGAAAAAACTCGCTGAGTCATTTTACACGTACTTAAAAATAGTGGTTATAATCTTATAACCAGCTAATACAGTTCCTTTCACCGTACCGCTGATTTTTGAAAATCCTATTCGTTTGCGATAATTTACAGGCACTTCCGTAATCCTCATTTTCAATTTTGCGGCTTTCAATTGCATCTCCACTGTCCACCCGTAAGTGGTATCCTGCATATTTATCTGTAATAATTTTTCATATCGAATTGCTCTGAATGGCCCAAGGTCGGTATAACGAACGCCATATATTATTTTTAAAAGCCTTGTTGCCAGCCAGTTCCCAAATATTTGAGGTATCGTCATAGATCCCTTTTCTTTTTTTCCTAATGCCCGTGAGCCTATTACCATATCCATCCCATTATTGATAATAGGATGTATTAGCAGAGCCATCTCTTCCGGATGGTCTGAATAATCGGCATCGATAAAGACTACGATATCAGGAGCTGTCGGTGATTGCCTAATATATTCTATTCCTTTCAGGCAGGCGTATCCATAACCTGGTCTTTTTTCGTGTAGTACAGTGGCACCTGCTTTTCGTGCATTGATCTCCGTATTGTCGTTCGAATTATTATTTACAACAATCACTTCTTGTACTAACTCCGCCGGTATATCGGCAATTACTTTAGCTATTGAATTTTCTTCATTGAAAGCGGGAACGATCACAACTATTTTCGATGTATCACTCATGCTTTTTTGAGATTAAGTTCTTGTTCTTTAAAGGTAGATATACAAATAAAGGCAAAGCCGGCAGAACCAATCAGAAAAATAGGGATTAACGCATACTTACCGAAATGTAGTGAGATGATAATTCCAAACAGGAAATAAATAGACAAAAAACCTTCTAATAAACTGATTGGAGTGATTTGTATAGAAGTGTATTTGTTTGAAAAGATGGTGTTTACGGCAGATGTATTGTTGAATTTTGGAGTTCTGATAAAAGCTGATTTTATTCCTCTATAACCTTGTATAATACCAATTGCATTGTTTAGGGATACGCCAATAAAAAGAGCTACAAAAAGAGGAAAACGGACCATAAATCCTGCAACCCTTTTTACATAGCTCCCATTTGTGTTCGTGCTGTAAGATATAAAATAATGAATGATGTAAATGAGAAGGCTGATGGTTATGACATTTGTTGCATTAAAAAATGGGCGATACTGAGAATAGTATATTTGCACCGGTATCAGTGGCACAGAAAGAACCATGCTAATAATAATGCTGACAAAACCAAAACTATAAATAAGATGAAAAAAGCAATGCCATTTTACCGGGAAGGGCAAATCAGAAAATATTACTTTTTTCAAATTTTTTCTCGCAGTTTCTGCTCCACCTTTTGCCCATCTGTATTGTTGTGATCTGAATGCACTGACGACCGGCGGCAATTCTGCAGGAGTGGTTACATTTTCGAGGTACACAAACTTCCATCCTTTTAATTGTGCTCTATAGCTAAGATCGAGGTCCTCCGTCAACGTATCTGCTTCCCAATTCCCAACGTTTACAATACATTCCTTTATCCACACGCCTGCGGTACCATTAAAATTGATAAAATAACCGGTTGCATTGCTACCTGTTTGTTCAATAGTAACCATTGCATGGTTT
>JBBPZJ010000466.1:0-4122 GCA_038199395.1 Chitinophagales bacterium | reverse complement strand
TTGTCGGGACGACAAGATTCGAACTTGCGACCCCTAGCACCCCATGCTAGTACGCTACCGGGCTGCGCTACGTCCCGAAATTAGTAATACCTCTTCCCTTACCGCGTGGCAAATGTAAAAGGATTTTGTAAAAAACGGCTATATTGCACGAAATTTTCTTTCCACTTCATGAAGCTTTTATTAAAGCAAGTAACCATCGCTGATAACCTTTCTCCTTACAACGGATTAATCAAAGATATTTTAGTAATTAATGGTATTATAGCACAAATTGATAATACCATTATTTCTGATGAAGCATTGGTTATTGAAAAAGAGCATATGATAGTCTCACAAGGCTGGGTTGATATTTTTGCTCACTTCAATGATCCCGGTTTTGAGTACAAAGAAACACTGGAAACAGGAGCACAAGCGGCGGCAGCGGGCGGCTTTACTAATGTATTTGTTCTTCCAAATACGCAACCCGTTATTAGTAGTAAAACTACAGTTGAATATGTGGTTCAGAAGTCGAAGTCTTTACCCGTAACGATACATCCTCTGGGTGCAATTAGTAAAAATGGCGAGGGTAAAGATCTGTCAGAAATGTACGACATGTACAACAGCGGAGCAATTGCTTTTTCTGATGGTTTACAACCAGTACAAACGCCGGGATTATTTTTAAAAGCATTGCAGTATGTAAAAGCGATAGATGCGGTACTAATACAATTACCGATAGATAAATCGATTGCGAAATCGGGTTTAATAAATGAAGGAATTACCAGTACCCGTTTGGGCTTACCGGGTATACCTGCCATTGCCGAAGAACTTTTGGTTAGCCGGGATATTGAACTGGCAAAATACACCGGGAGCAGATTGCATATAACCGGTATCACGACGGCAAAGAGCCTGCAGATTATAAAAGAAGCTAAAGCGCAGGGAGTTGATGTTACCTGCAGTGCAACTCCTTATCACCTCGCTTTTTGCGACGAGGATTTGGCTGAATATGATACTAACTTAAAAACGGAACCACCGCTTCGAAGCAAAGAGGATTTGTTGGCTTTAAGGCAAGGAGTAGAAGAAGGAGTTATTGATTGTATTGCTTCTCATCATTTACCCCAAAACCGTGATTACAAAGAGTGTGAGTTTGAATATGCAGCTCCAGGCATGATAGGGCTGGGAACTGCGTTTGCAACCATCAATAAGATTTTCCCTCACCTTGGTAATGAGCAGTTGACGGACCTTTTTAGCAATAATGCGAGAAAGATTTTTTCGCTCCCGTCCTCGGTAATTAATGAAAATCAACGGGCAGAGTTGACGATTTTCGAAAGAGAAACAGACTTTGTTTATAATGCAGGTATGATTAAAAGTAAGAGCAAAAACAGTCCTTTCATTAATAAACAACTGAAAGGTAGAGTGATAGGCATCATAAATAAAGACAGAGTATATTTGAACGACTAAACCTAATTTTAATGGAGAAGAAAGTTATCTTACCTGCAGTAAAAGGAGTTATAATTTCCCTCATACTTATTGTCTTTAGCTTAATAACTCAATTTCTAGATCTTTCGAGGAACAAAGGGTTAGCGTCTGTACAATTTATCGTTTTCATTATAGGTATCATTTGGAGTGCCGTTTATTTTGCAAAGCAAATGAATGGAAATGTAACCTATGGAAATGTGTTTGCCCATGCTTTTAAAGTAACCGCTGCAATTACTGCTATTATGGTTGTGTATACTATTATTTCCATAAAATTTATTAGTCCTGAGCAATTAAATGCAAGCTTAGAAGAGGCCCGCAAAAACATGGAGTCTAAAAATTTATCGGATGATCAGATTGATAAAGCAATTGATCTTACCAAAAAATTTGCTGTTCCTTTTGCCATGGCAGGTGTATTATTTTCATTTATGTTTGTAGGATTAATTGCCTCACTTATAGGTGCTGCATTTGCAAAGAAAAATCCTCGTGACCCTTTTGTTCAACCACAGGGGATAATTTAAAAGCATGGATATATCTATTGTTGTCCCACTGTTCAATGAAGAAGAATCGCTGCCCGAGCTGTGTGCATGGATAGAACGAGTTGTGGAGGCAAATAACTATTCTTATGAAATCTTGCTTATTGATGATGGTAGCAGTGATGACAGTTGGAGCGTTATTGAAAACCTAAGCATCCGCAATTCCAATATTAAAGGAATAAAGTTTCAGAGAAACTACGGTAAATCTGCTGCGTTGAACGAAGGATTTAAAGCAGCAAAAGGAGATGTGGTAATAACTATGGATGCTGATCTACAGGACTCACCTGACGAAATTCCTGAGCTGATACGAATGGTGATGGAAGATGGATATGACCTGGTGAGTGGATGGAAAAAGAAAAGGTTCGACCCTTTAACCAAAACCATTCCTACAAAATTTTTTAATGGCGTTACCCGCAGAACTAGTAAGATCCCCTTACACGACTTCAATTGCGGACTAAAAGCCTACAAGAAAAAAGTAATCAAAAGCATAGAAGTTTACGGTGAAATGCATCGATACATTCCCGTTATTGCAAAATGGGCAGGATTTAAAAAAATTGGCGAAAAAGTTGTGGAGCACCGGGCAAGAAAATATGGAACCACTAAGTTTGGATGGGAAAGATTTATTAATGGTTTTCTTGACCTTGCTACCATTTCTTTTGTTGGCAAGTTTTCTAAAAGGCCAATGCATTTTTTTGGCCTTTACGGTACTTTATGTTTTCTTGTCGGGTCTGGCATGTTCATTTATCTTGTTATTGCCAAGTTGTTAGCAATTGATTTTGCACTTACCAACAGACCCTCTTTTTTCATTGCTCTTACTACAATGGTTATCGGTATGCAACTATTTCTTGCAGGATTTATCGCAGAACTTATTGCCAGGAATTCTACCGAAAGAAACTCCTATTTGATAGAAAAAAAGATAGGAAATGTGTAATTTTGGAGAAACAATGGTATGGGTGCTAACATTATAAAAATAAAACCTTCAAGAGATAGTGAAGTAAAAAAGCCTCTTACGCCACTACAAAAAAAGTTATTGGAAGGACCAACTATGACCGATGAAGAGTTTAAAGAATTTAAAAAAGTTAACAAGTGGATGAGAAAATGGAAAATTTAATTTGCCTCGATTCTTCTCCTCTTATTGATTATTACAGAAAGAAAAATAAAGAAAGAACTTTTTTTTGCCGCCTTGCTAAAGCTTATCATGGATTCGTTTTACCTGTAACCGCTCACTTTGAAATCCTTTCGGGCAGCAATTCAAACCAATATACTTTTTGGGAGAACATGTTTGCCGACTTATTAATTATACCATATCAGCCACATATCAATGAGACTGCAATACTTATAGTAAATCAGCTAAAAACAAAAAGGAAAACGATTGATTTTAAAGACTTACTAATTGGAGCTACTGCGTTGCATTATAATTACCGCCTAGCAACCATAAATGAAAGACACTTCGATAATATTGAAGGCCTGGATCTTATAACGCCTTCATCTTTTCTACAATGAGCAAAGTAATCATTATTGGGCCTGCTCATCCCCTTCGGGGAGGTTTAGCATCTTTTAATGAAAGACTTGCAAGGCAATTTATAGCTGAAGGAAATGATGTGACTATTTACACCTTTTCATTACAATATCCCGGTTTCCTTTTTCCCGGCACTACTCAGTACTCTGCGGAACCTGCTCCAAAAGATCTTTCTATAAAAGTTGTCATCAACTCAATAAATCCACTTAACTGGTTTCACGTTGGAAATGAACTAAGAAAAGCCAGGCCTGATATAATAGTTGTACGTTATTGGCTACCTTTTATGGGGCCTTGTTTGGGCACTATTCTTCGAATAGCTAAAAAAAACCGTGTAACAAAAGTTGTTTGCATAGCGGACAACATAAAGCCTCATGAAAAAAGGCCGGGAGATGTAGCTTTTACAAAATACTTTTTACCTCCGGTTGATGCATTCGTCACAATGAGTGAAAAAGTAATGCAGGATCTCAAAACACTTACCAACAAACCGGCCGTTCAGGTCACTCATCCACTCTACGACAATTTTGGCGCACAACTGCAAAAACAGGATGCACGAAACCATCTCGGATTGAATTTAAACGAGAAAATCATTCTTTTTTTTGGTTTTATCCGGCAGTATAA
>JBBPZJ010000465.1:0-29715 GCA_038199395.1 Chitinophagales bacterium | reverse complement strand
TATACAGACGTGACTTCTCTCAATATGAATTTACAAGGGCTTGTTTCGCAGAAAAAGATTTTGTGCGAACATGTTATTTTAGATCACAAAGACATTCAGGAATCCAACTTTAATTTGGAGGGAATATTCGTTCGTTTGGAACATGCCATTGATGCTATCGGTGCCAAACGTGTTGTTTTAGATTCTATTGAATCTATCTTTGCAGGCATTACAGATCTTGGCATTCTTCGCTTAGAGATAAAAAGGCTTTTCCGATGGCTTAAAGAAAAAAAGGTCACGGCAGTCGTTACAGGCGAGCCGGGACAAAGCAGTACATTTACACGTCATGGCCTGGAGGAGTACGTTTCCGATTGCATCATTCTGCTGGATAACAGAGTAAGAGACCAAATTGCCACCCGTAGAATTCGTGTCATTAAATATCGGGGGTCACGTCATGGAACAAGCGAATATCCATTTGTTATAGATGATGAAGGACTTTCAGTAATACCTATCACGTCCGCAGGGCTGGATCAACCGGGCACAGACAAGAGGGTTTCCTCAGGAATTCCATCGTTTGATAAATTGTTCAAGACTGGTGAAGGTTACACCAGGGGTAGTACCATACTGGCTTCGGGTACTGCAGGCTGCGGAAAAACAAGTTTTGGAGCGGCATTCGCACTTGCAAGTTGTAAACGTGGCGAACGCTGTCTTATCTTTTCTTATGAAGAATCAGCAGGTCAACTGATTCAAAACATGAAATCTATCGGTATTGATTTAGCGCCATGGGTGAAAAAAGGACTACTAAAGATTGTGTCTCTTAGACCATCATTTCTTGGATTAGAGATGCATTTATTAAATGTTTATAAACTGGTTAATGGTTTCAAACCAAAGGCTGTGATGGTAGATCCCCTCACAAGTCTTCTTGGACAGGGGGAGGAGCGTGAAGTTACATCACTGATTACCCGCATGATTGACCTCCTTAAATCCAAGGGCATCACTATGTTTTTTACGAGTCTTGTTTCTGCAAACTTTCAAAGTAACACGAGTGGCGAAATCGGTGTTTCATCTGTGATTGATACCTGGCTTGTTGTGAGAATGGTAGAAGATGATGAGGGTAGAAAACGCACCCGTGAAGTCTTCATTGTTAAGTCTCGTGGCACTAACCATGATGGCGATGTGCACAAATTTATTATGAGTGATGATGGAATTATGTTGATGCCAAATGATGGTAAAGCTAAATTAAGCACCAATAAAAAAAAGGATGTCGATAAAAATGTTGCTGAAAACAAAAAGAATCAATAATAAACAATGAAAACAGTGCAACCCAAATTCATTGTAGGTATTGGCGGCTCTGCCGGTGCACTTAACGCATATAAGGCTCTGCTGGATGCACTGCCGCCTGATACAGGGATGGCTTATGTTATTATTTCTCACATGAACCCCACCGCCCATAGTCATTTAGCTTTAATACTGTCAAGGCACACGAAAATGTCGGTAATCGTGGCTTCTGAGGCAATGCCTATTCTTGCGAATCATGTTTACATAATTCCTCCAGACTCAGATCTTACTATGGAAAACTATAGCTTTAAAGTAATCTCCCCTCGCACTGGCAGGAACAAACAAGTAGATTTATTTTTCATTTCCCTGGCAAATGAAATGAGTGCAAGGGCTGTCGGTATTATCCTTTCCGGATATGATGGCGATGGTACAGTGGGCTGCAAGCATATCAAAGCCAACGGTGGAGCAACCTTTGCCCAGGACGTGTCTGCCGAAGTTAAACACATGCCGCTCAGCGCTCAGGCAGCAGGTTGTGTTGATTTCGTTTTGCCACTTGATAAAATTCCAGATACGCTAAAAAAATTGTCAACTGCGCTTAAAACTTAGAAACGGTTTACAAAATCCGAAAGTATTAATTGCGCGTTAAAACAGACAAAATTAAAATTCAATTTTTTGAATGGCCTATCAGAAGAACTAAACTTTTTTTAAAATGAGAAAAATGAGAAGAAAAAAAGCACGAACCGCTAACATAAGTATTTGCAAAAGCAGGGCTCCAGTGTGTCACGAATGGGAGGTATGAAAGTTCTTTTCAATGCTGTATAAAAGATGAGGGTAGGCCCCTCATATACGCCCTGCGGGGGGAGCATATAAATCGCTTCATGTGCTGTAATCAAAAGTTATGGTATTGAGCGATGAAGTAAAAGGCATCATAAAAGGTGTCAGGTGAGTGTAGAAGAGCTGAACGAAAGTGAACCGTACGATGACGTTTCGAAAGACTACTTGTTGACGAAACTATTGGCTTCCAGCACCTATAGGACTTCACTGTAATGGACAAGCCGCATTCTAAAGCAAGCCTTTAAAAAATCTGTTAGATTATGGTGAGAAATGATACGATTTAAGAATCTATTCTAATTCTCTATTTATTCAAATTCCTCAACCAGTCAATACATCGCTCTGTCCAGCTTTCGGTCTCCGGAATGCCGAGTGCGAGACCAAAACCGTGACCTCCTTTTGGATACAAATGCATTTCTGCGGGTACATTTTTATCTTTCAACGCCTGGTAAAACAACAGGCTGTTTTCGACCGGCACTGCTTTGTCGTCAGTAGCGTGCGCCAAAAATGTTGGAGGCGTTTCAGTTGTTACATTTAATTCACCTGAGTAGAAATTGGCAAGTTGGGTATCTGGCTTTTCTCCTATCAGGCTGTTTCTCGATCCGGAGTGCATAACAGGTTTAGACATGGTAATAACGGGATACATTAAAATCATAAAGTCTGGCCTTGAACTTTCGTGGTCGATAGCGTCAGCAGAATTAGCATTGCCATTGTCGAAGTGAGTACCTGCGGTTGAAGCCAAATGACCGCCGGCAGAAAATCCCATAATGCCGACACGGTCCTTCTTTACGTTCCACTTCTCTGCATTAGCCCGAACCAGTCTTATAGCTCTTTGGGCATCGAGTAAAGGAGATTGATGAGGCACGATATTGCTTTTAGAATTGGGTAAGCGATACTTAAGCACGATTGCAGTTATACCTTTCGAGTTTAGCCATTTTGCAACGTCAGTACCTTCCCAGTTATACGCAAGAATGCCATATCCACCACCCGGACAAATTACTACAGCTTGTCCTGTTGCACTTTTTTTGGAAGGAATAAAAACAGCTATTTCAGGGCTTTGCACTTTGCTGATCCTTACAATGTCTGTACTATCACTTTTCTCGATTTCATTCGTTTTTTGATAGTTTGGAACTTTTCCTGCACTCCACAGTGGTAAGGTTATTTCTTGTGATGTTGCTGCAAACGATATGGCTAAAAGGGTAGAAACGATGACAGGCTTGCTTATCATTATTATTAAAATTTGCGCTTAAGTTAGTGAAATAACACTAACAAATTTATTGACGAGAGAGGCAACGAACTTTATCAGTTATTCTGGAATAAATAATTATTTCAATAATAGCATCAATGAGTATAAAATTCTGTTATCAAACATAGATGCAAGGTTGAAGTTTTTTTTATTAAAGGGGAGTCGGGTAACCCGAATACAATTAAGGTTAAAAGCATTCTTTAAATAAATTGAATTTGTATGTAAAAAAGATTTTTAATTAACTAAAGCAGGCGTTATTGAAAAAATACCCGTGAAAATAGCACGGGTATTTTTGTGTATATTTTTTTGATGAAGCTAGAAAGAGTCCCCTGTGGAAACAGGGCACTTGGTGCTCTTAAAAAAGCACATGAGAATGATTTGAAACTCTATAATAGTTGTAATAGTACATGATTCATTTGCAATAGTACATAACTCATTCAAGTTCTAAATTAACTTTCTCAAACCCTACCATAAAAACTAATATACTGAAGCGGTAAAACCTTTACCTGAAGGATTTTTTTTTGCCGTCGAAGCAAATTTTTCAAGCTGCAGCAAAGTAGGAGATAGCGCAATGATCAATTAACGAAATTCAACCTTACTGGTAGTTTAGGCAATTTTCAGCAAGTAAGTATTTGAGTGACAAAAAAAGTTCAATCTAAAAATTTCTCTGTAATTTTTTAGATTTGTTTATACCTGTAATTATTTCTATTATTACCAGCATGAATCGAATTGACCGATTAGCCGCCATTGTTATACAACTACAGTCGAAACGATTGGTAAAAGCAAAGGATATTGCCGATAAGTTCAATATTAGCCTTCGCACTGTTTACCGAGACGTTCATGCATTGGAGGAAGCAGGAGTGCCGGTTATCGGTGAAAGCGGAATCGGTTATCAATTGATGGAAGGCTATAAACTTCCGCCGGTTATGTTTAACCAGGATGAGGCTTCGGCAATGGTAACTGCTGCGAAATTTATGCAGTCGATGAGCGATGAAAGTTCATCGAGACATTACATATCTGCATTAGACAAAATTAAAGCTGTACTCAGGCTGGCAGAAAAAGATCACCTGCAAGAGATCGATGAAAGTATCGCTGTTATCTCTCATCCTGCCTTTGTTTATACAAAGCCTGCAGAGTTGCATCTTCAAAAAATACTAAAAGCAATTGCCAGCAGTACTGTGATTGATATTTGCTATACTTCAATAGAAAAAAATGAAACACTGGAGCGAAAATCAGAGCCGATAGGCATTTATTATCAAGGCAGCCATTGGTATCTCGTTGCGTTTTGCCGTCTTAGAAATAACTATAGAAATTTTCGTACGGATAAGATTAATAAGCTTACGCTTACGTCTGAAAATTTTTTAAAAACTCATCCGCCGCTCCAGACTTTTGTAAACGGGTTAGCCTCGAAGAGACAGTTGCAAAAAGTAGTCATTGACGTGCAAAAGGATATTCTTAAATATTTTGGTGAACAGAAATATTATAACGGGTTTGTAAAAGAGGAAGAAGCAGGTGAAAATACGCGCATGACTTTTTTGAGTGGTTCGCTTACCGGTTTTGCAAGGTGGTTTATGTTGTTTGGAGATAAGGCCACCATTATAGAGCCAATTGAATTAAATAAAGTGGTAGCTGAGATTGCTGAAAATATTTTGAAAAAAATAGAAGGTAATCAAGTGCTGCTGACATAACGTTGTCATAAGTGCGTAGTTACTTTGCTTATCACAAAAAATAAAAACCATGACATTTATCGAATTTTTTAAACAACAGTTTGTTCAGGAAGGAGCTACCACCCGTAATATGCTTTCACGAGTGCCCGACAGTGAGTTTAATTACAAACCTCACGAGAAAAGTATGGATATGCAACGACTGGTAACTCATATAGCAGATTTGCCGGGGTGGATACACATGACCTTTACCACTGACGAAATTGACTTTGCTAAACCGTACGAGCAGCCTCAGGTTAATAACAACAAAGAATTGATGGAGTACTTTGAAAAAAGATATAATGAGGGGTTGTCATCACTTGTTCCGGAAAATGAAGCTTTATTAGATAAACCATGGACACTTAGAAACGGTGAGAAAATATATAGCACAGATCCGAAAATAGATATTATAAGAATGTCTTTAAGCCAGCAGATCCATCATCGTGCTCAATTAGGTGTTTATTTGAGACTGCTTAATATACCTATTCCCGGCAGTTACGGCCCTAGCGCAGACGAAAATAGTTTTGCTTAAAAAACTTTTCCGGCATCAAAAAGTCTTTTTTAAAAGAGACCTCTTGTATGCCGGAAATATTTCCTATAAGCACTTGCCATCCTTTCCATCGTTATTTTTAACGGGCTGTATATAAATGAGGAGTAGCGTTGAGCATGGGGAATTGCCGTTGATGCCAATAAGGATAAGCAGGGAAAACCTGACTGGCCTTATCCAGTTTTTTTACTTGTTCTACTGTTAAATTCCACCCTACTGCACCAAGGTTTTGCTTCAACTGTTCCTCGTTTCTGGCACCAATAATAATATTGTCGACGGTGGGCCTTTGCAGCAGCCAGTTAAGCGATACCTGGGCTACCGTTTTTCCTGTTTCTTCTGCTACCTGGTCCAGAACATCTACTATACTGTACAATCTTTCGTTATCCATTGTATCTGCAGGCACAGGGCTTCCGCCCTGTACTACTCTTGAATTTTGAGGTAAGGGTTGGTCGCGCCGGTACTTTCCGCTTAGCATGCCGCTTGCCAAGGGACTCCACACAATTGTTCCTATATTCTGATCAATGCCCAGTGGCATTAGTTCCCATTCAAAATCACGGTTGATCAACGAGTAATATGCCTGGTGGGCAACGTATTTAGACCATCCATACCGCTCAGAAACCGAGAGAGATTTCATTAAGTGCCAGCCGGAAAAGTTAGAGCATGCGATATAGCGTATTTTTCCTGCCTGTACCAGGTTGTCTAATGCTTTAAGAGTTTCATCGACCGGAGTATTGGCGTCAAAGCCATGCATATGATAGATATCGATGTGATCAGTTCCCAGTCGCTTCAGGCTGTCTTCACAAGCTTTAATCAGGTGAATACGCGCTGATCCAAAATCATTCACCTTATCAGACATGGGGAAAGTGGCCTTTGTAGAGATTAAAACTTCATCTCTTAAACCGGAGATCGCTTTTCCCAAAATTTCTTCTGCAGCTCCATTTGAATAAACGTTGGAGGTATCAAAAAGATTTACGCCTGCATCGAGACAAAGCTTTACCATTCGGGTAGCTTCGTTTACTTCCGTGCTTCCCCAGGCTTTAAAAAATTCGTTACCGCCTCCAAATGTTGCTGTACCAAAACTAAGTACCGGCACTCTGAGGCCGGCTTTTCCTAATTGTCTGTATTCCATTACGTACTTTGAATGTTTAAGTATTCAGCTAAAAAAGTGCGCCAACTTAATGTATCGTTATCGTTTGCGATATCAAAACCAAAAAATACAGTTCCGGAGTATTTAAAGAAAGAATGGAACGCTATAATCGTCCGACTGAAATGTCATACACTTTTAATATAAATGTTGATAAACGTAAAAAAAGTACAAGAGTGCGTCGCAAGAAAAGCTCAACAAGAGCCGTGAAGTCTGACCCAAAAAACTTCTTTTTTATCTGGCAAATTACGTTAACCAGAGTTTAATCTTTGTGTATTGAAGCCTTTGCTTTCCAGGCTTATTTTTCCATTTTAACGTTCTGCTGTTACAACCTTAATTAGGTTATCTTTATGAAATAATAAGATTGCTGTTTCACCAATGTTCGGAGTAACCATATTAGGAAATAATTCTGCCTTGCCGGCTTATGACCGTCATCCTACATCCCAGGTTGTTACTTTGGATAAGTTTCAGTTTTTAATAGATTGCGGTGAGGGAACACAAATGCAGTTAGCGCGATATAAAGTAAGGCGCAGCCGCATCAACCACATATTTATTTCTCACATGCACGGAGATCATTATTTTGGCTTGCCCGGACTTATAACAAGCATGGGATTATTAGGCAGAGAAGCTGACTTGCACCTGTATGCTCCTCCTGAATTAAAACCTCTTATTGACCTGATATTAACTGCTGCTGATGCTAAGCTCGGTTATACATTATTTTTTCATCCTTTGGTTAAAGAAGGAATTCTGATTGAAGAAACTATTTTTTCAGTTGAATGTTTCGAAGTATATCACCGCATACAATGTTGGGGATTTATATTCAGGGAAAAGAAAAAACCGAGAAAAATAAATAAACAGATTATCGGACCTTACCACCTTAAAGCAGATCAGTATGAAAGGCTTAAAATGGGAGAAAATATAATAACAGACACAGGCGAAGAAATATCAAATGAGGCTGTAACTGTTGCTAATACACCTGCCAGAAGTTATGCTTATTGTGCAGATACCGTTTACAATCTCTCCGTGGCTGATAAGGTGAAAGGCGTTAGCAAGATTTATCACGAGACAACGTATTTAAAAGCGCTTGAAGACAGAGCGTTACAACGGTTTCATTCAACCACCGGTCAGGCAGCAGATATTGCCTCAAAAGCCAATGCCCACACATTACTTATTGGGCACTTTAGCAGCAAATACGAAGAATTGGATGCTTTTTTAGAAGAAGCAAGAGAAATCTTTCCCGCCACAGATCTGGCCATAGAAGGGGTCACCTATCGTATCATCTGATTTTACATCTAATAATTAAGGATTTCGAGGTATTTATACGAGCCGTTTGCAGTTCTAATAATTGGTGCGACCCGTTTGTAAATGAATTTGCCTTTCTACTATGTGCTATTAGCGGTTGTATCAAAACCGGACACCTGCTGTATCGCAATTGAAACATAGGTAACCTATAAAATGCTCCTTTTACTTTAATAATCAATACTTTATATAAATGGCATACTGTTGATAATAACAGCAGTAATATTTTATAACTAAAGGGCAATTATTTTACAAATTTCAGTTAAGCAGATCAATAACAAACAACCAAAACAATGATAGAACTAAAACACATTTCGAAATGGCACATGCAGGGTGGTAAGCCGGTTTTTATTTTAAAAGATATTAATCTGACTATAAATGAAGGTGAATTTATCTCAGTAATGGGCCCGTCAGGATCGGGCAAATCAACACTGTTAAATGTAATTGGCATGCTGGATGAGCCAAACGAAGGTGAATACATTTTTATGGGTGAGGCGGTTAACAAATTAAAAGAGAAGCAACGTTCTAAAGTCTATAAACAAAACATGGGTTTTGTTTTTCAGGCTTATCATCTCATAGACGAACTAACGGTGTATGAAAACATTGAGACGCCACTGCTTTACCAGGATGTAAAAGGGTCTGAGCGAAAGGCGATGGTCGCCGATATTTTAGACAGGTTTCAGATCGTAGGAAAAAAAGACCTTTTTCCGTCGCAGTTGTCAGGCGGACAGCAACAATTGGTAGGCATCGCCCGTGCCTTAATTGTAAAACCGAAATTGATACTGGCAGATGAACCAACAGGAAACCTAAACTCGAAACAGGGAGAGGAAATCATGCATCTTTTTACTGAGCTAAACAAAGAAGGAGTAACGGTCATCCAGGTAACACATTCAGAAAAAAATGCAGAATACGGAAGCAGGATAGTCACCCTGCTGGATGGTCGGATTGAAAATAAAGTGGCAGTATAAGACGAATGTATATAAAGAGTAAAAAAATGAAAGTAAGAATAGTAGCGGCAGTTGTTTTCCTGGTTGTATTAGCCGGAAAAAGCGCTGCGCAGACAAACAACGAACAAAAGCTTACATTAAAGCAGTGTGTCGAAGCGGCAATTAGCAATAATCTGCAGGTGAAGCAAACCGATTTGCAGATGCAGGCTTCATCGGTAAACCTAAAGCAGGCGAAAGCGAATGTTATTCCGGACTTGTTTGCGAATCTAGGTCATGGCATCAACCAGGGAAGAAGTATTGATCCTTTTACAAACAGCTATATAAATCGGGAAATAGCCTATGCTAACTATAGCGTCGGGTCAACTGTGGTTTTGTTTAATGGTTTTCAGCTCAAAAATTTGATTAGACAAAACAGCCTTACGTATGAAGCAAATAAAATGGATTTGCAACAAGTAAAGGATAATGTAACCTTAAATGTCATCTTAGCCTACCTTCAAATTTTGAATAACGAAGAACAACTGCAGCAGTCCAAAACACAGGTAGAGGTAACAAGAAAGCAGGTCGAACGTTTAAATATTATGAATGAGGCCGGAGCTATTCAACCTGCTCAGTTATATGATTTGAGAGGTCAACTTGCCAATGACGAATTGAGCATTGTAAACAATCAGAACGCTTTGAACGCTGCTAAATTAAGTTTGGCCCAACTAATGAACGTTTCATATAATTCGAATGTTTCTGTGGAGAAAATTGATGCCGATACTGCGAGTTTGCAATACGATGGTAATCCTAAAGCGTTGTATGACGCCTCAGTGCAACAACTGGCTATAGTAAAAGCTGCTGAATTGAGAAAAAGAAGTGCATTAAAAAGTGTGCAGGTAGCTAAAGGTCTTTATTATCCCACAGTCGGTTTAAGTGGCAGTTTCAATACTAATTATTCTAATGCTGCTACAAAAGACATCCTTGTCAATTTTCAGGAAGTGCCTTCAGGTGATTATGTAAATGTGGGCGGATCAAAGGTGCCGGTGATGACTACAAGGACAAATTATACCTCTCAAAAGATCGGCTATGGAGACCAGTTTAATAATAACTATAACACATCTGTATTTCTCAGCATCCAGGTGCCGATATTAAATAAGTTCCGCGCAAAAAACCGGGTGGCTTTAGCCCGAATTGATTTAAAAAATGCTGAAGTAGTAGCAGAAACGGTTAAGACACAATTAAATCAAAATATAGAGCAGGCATACTTCAATATGACTGCCGCCAGTGATAAATATCAGACTTTACAAAGACAGGTAGCCGATTTTTCAGAATCTTTTCGAACAGCAGAAGTAAGGTTTAATGCAGGAGCAATTACGCAGGTAGACTATCTGATTGCTAAAAACAATGTCGACCGTTCACGGGCCAATTTAATCTCAACTAAGTACGATTATATTTTAAGGGTAAAAATCCTTGACTATTACAAGGGGGAACTCACATTATAAGAATAAATTTTTTGACCTAAATGTGGTAGCTGTTAAGAAAAGGCAATGGTCTGTGTGAGATGTTTTTCAGGCTTTATTGACAGAAGATGATAATTCTTTAAAAGTGATAAGATCTCTCTTCATGGCACTTAAAACCTTTTCTTTTGGTATAGTCAAAGTTTTTGCACCATTTTCTGCGCCTCCTAATTCATACTCATAGTGCAACGAAACAGCACCTTTAAAATCGGTTTCACTTAAAGCTTTAAAATATGTTTTAAAATCCACCATACCTGTTCCTAAAGGCACATTTTCTTCCTGCCATTTGTTATCCTTTTTAACCCATTGAAAATCTTTAAGATTAATCGTTTGGAAATAATTTCTTAACAAACTAAAACCCACTGGCCAGCTATGAGAACCCTCAACAGTAGCGTGACGTATATCATACTGAGCCCCTATCCATTGTGGATCTAAATCTTTCAACACCATCCAAAGATCAAGCACTGCGGCACCAAAATAGGCTCCCGCATGATTTTGATAATCTCCGTGAATGTTATATTGCCTATTCAACTGCGACAGATCATGCAATTGTTTTTTGAAATTCGATAAGTTATCCGGAATACTTATTTTTTTATCATAACTAAACCATCCTAATCTATAGTTTTTTATTCCTAACCCACCCGCAGTTTTTAATATTGAAACAGTGTTCGCATCTGAAGCATTGGTAATAGCGGTGGTGATCATATAAACTTCCAGCCCCTGCTTTCTAATTGCTGATACAGCTTTCGGTAAATCTTCAGCAACCCTTTCCGGTAGCACGTGCCCTTCGGGGCGTACTGTTAGATCAATACCATCAAAGCCCATTTCTTTTACTGCAACTGCCATCTCGTTCCAGTTAAGCCAGTGAAGATTTTTTGAGAAAATAGAAACCTTTAAATTTTCTAATGATCCATTTTGCTGAAATGGTTTTCCTGCAAATGTCTTTGTGTCGAAGGCTAGAGCAGAAGCAGCAAGTGCTGATTGTAAAATAAATTTTCTGCGACTATTTTTCATATTTTTTGTTTTTGTATGGTTGCTATTTGTTTAGCAATTTTTATTGAATATGGTATCGGATATGCTGAAAATAGTTGAACAATGTTTTTTAATTGAATCGGAACCAGTTACAGTTAGTTGCACATCAGATTTTAATTAGTATCAATTGCCGGCGCAGTCTTATTATTTCCTACCGACCATCCGGTGGCGTACATCCATTTCGTCATGCCTGATAGCTTTTTAATATCTATTCTTTGAGTCTCATCGCGTGGGGTATGATAATCGGGATGGAGTAAGGTGGTAAAAAAAATAGCTGGAATGCCCGCCTGTGCATAGGAAAGATGGTCACTGCGAAAGTACCAGTTTTCAGGGTGATCAGCAGCATCCCAACTCGTATCAATCTTAAAATGAGTAAGTTGACTGTTAGATTTCATAGCGATAGCTACAAGTTCAGCCGAGTTGCTGTGGGGAGCGACAGCACCAAGAAGAGCGGCAGAGTCCGGATTATTTCTGCCAATCATGTCTCCATTTAATACTGCTGCAATAGACTCTTTTTTAACCGTCGGATGCCGAACATACCACTGCGATCCTAGTAGTCCCCGCTCTTCGGCGCCATGCCATACAAATAATGCACTTCGTTTTGCCGGACTTTTAACCCACGCCCTTGCAATTGCTAACATGGCAACACATACTGTGGCGTTATCATCTGCTCCATTCCATATAGAGTCTCCTGCAACTGGTTCGCCAACTCCATCGTGATCATGATGACCACTAAATAAAACAAATTGGTTTTTTAAAACAGGATCTGAACCGGGGGCACTTGCCACAACGTTTGTCGAAGGATAAACATAGGAATTAACTTTTATCGCAGCAGTTATTGTAGAGCCGGCTTGTTGAAGATCGCCCGCTAAAGAATGTCTTACAAGAATGACTGGAAGGCTATTGATAGCTGTACTGCCGCTACCTTCCAACTGATATACCCCTTCTTGAAAACCATGTCCGAAAAATCCTATTTCTGACTCTGCAGTTTCGTCAGCAACAAGTATAATTGCTGATACACCCTGACGACTAAGAATCGCTACTTGCTGCCGGATAGCCGACAAAGCATATCGATAAACCCATAAACTCACTCCTTTAGCAGGAAGTCTTGTTGGCGCCTGAAGGTTCATTGCCACCATTTTTCCTTTTATACCCGTAGAAGTATCTGCCAATGTTTTTAGCCACGTTAACGAACCCTCTAATCGACTTTCAACGGGTCTTGTCAGCCATGCATCTTTCCATAGAGCAACGGACTTTCCATTTAGTGCAAGCGTGCTACCTTCATTAACAGTTATACGTCTAAGCGGAAAATATTGAAAGTAGGTGCCATCGTCTCCTGCAGGCTTAAGGCCTGCTTTCCGGGCTTGTTCTGCAATCCATGCCGCTGCCCTCAACTCGTCGGGAGTACCTGCTCTTCTTCCCCTCATATTATCTGATGCGAGGGCAAAAAGATCTTGTTTTAAATCTGATTCCTTAATAGATGAAAGGGCAGGAGGCAACACAAACACATTCTTTTGGGCATTAGCTAAAATTGTAAAAAAAGTAAGTATAAACGCCAATGAAATTTTCATGCGACCCGTTTGCTGTTGAAGTTGCAAATTAACTCTTTCAGGCGCTTGTTTTTAAAAAGCATAAAATGTGCTATCATCTTTTGGAATAACGGTGATACAAAATAAAAAAGCCCTGCAATAACAGGGCTTAAATAACGGTTTAAAAGTGATAGAAGAATATACGTTAACTTCTGTCATCTTTTTCGTCTTGAGACTGGTAGTAGCTCTTTTTAGCATCAATTATTTCGTCATCTCTCTGGTGCTTCAAATCACGCACTTTTTGTTTTCTCTCGTCCTTCGAAAGGCTTTTATCATCCTTCACATTGTCAATGTGGTATTTATACTCGTTCTTTATATCTTCTATCTGAAGATCTAATTGCGATGGTCTTTCTTCCACATTTCTTCTGTTATAAAAAGAATCGTTAAAGGGTGAATAGAAGGGCGAATAATATGGGGAGTACCTGTAACCCAACCCATAACCATAATAAGGATTTATAGGAGCCACAGGGGCTATCACTGTAACTCTTGGTCTTACATATTCAACATTACCCTTGTAACTGCCTCCACGGCTAAAGCCTTCACTAAGACTACCTTCTCTAAAACTCCGATTAATTTTCGGCTGAGCCTCTGCAACTACGCCTAAACCAACAGCCAATAACACAACTAGTAGCTTTTTCATAATTTATTTTTTATACTACTACCTATACAAATCCTATGCTAATTGAGGTTAGAACATTAGCTTATAACTAATAGATAACAGTCCGTTCAGGTGTTTTTTGGGCTAAAAAAAGAGAGGTGAAGGAATGTCAGAAAAGGTGTGGAAAAATGCTTATTTCTGGCAGATTACCATTGTTTTTGTGTAAAAGCTGTTTGTTTTTGGCAGTTGCAATTTCAGCATAAATTATAAAAGACAGACGGGGAAATTTTTAAACTGCAGTTATGGTAAAATGAGTAAACTGTCTAAGTAAAAAAACAGTAATGAGTATATTTACAAATGAAATTTTTTGTTGAGGAAAAGTCTATTGTGCGGGAAATATGGGGTAAGGGAGACAGCATTCTTTTTATTTTTGCAGGATCGGCAGCCGAGTTTGCGCTGAACAAAGCTGTCGACTGGCTTTATTATACAGGCCGACTTCCTTCTGATCCTTTAGGCAGATTATTTTCTACTGTAAAATATGCCCGGCTAATTATTTTTTCAGACTTAGAGGCTGCTTTACATGCGATTGATAAAATTACAGCTATTCATAAGTCGGTAGAAAAACAAAGGAATGCAGAAATTCCTGATTGGGCTTACCGCGATGTTCTTTTTATGCTTATTGATTATTCTATTCGTTCTTACGAAATGCTTGAAAGACAACTTTTAATTGCAGAAAAGGAAGAGGTATTTAACGTATTCAACAGGGTGGGGGAGAGAATGGGTTTAGCAGGTCTGCCGAACCATTATGAGGAATGGTTGCAGATGCGTGAATCACACTTAAACGAAGACTTGGTTAAGAGTAAGTTTACAGAAGATTTATACAGGCAGTATAAGAAGCATTTAAGTTTTTTTAGATTTAGACTTTTAATTGAAGGACAAATATTAGTGGTACCAGAAAAAGCAAATGCATTATTGAATCTTGGAACATTCTCGCTTTTAAGTCCTGTAATCGGCTTTTATAAACTGCTAAGAATGCTCAGGCTGGACTGGCTATTTAAGTTATTGATTTTCCCTTTTAAGTATAAGCAACAAATAAGAGACTTAGATATTGTTTGACACCTGTAGTATCCACACTCGTTTATTTACACCATATTAGTTAGCTTTTTTTGAGGAAAGAGCAGTTAGCCTGATGGAAAAGGTGCAAGACAAATCTTTTCTATAAGGTTTACATTTGCCAAAAAAAGTATTGCAAAAAGAGTTTAATAAATATGAGGCGGGGCAGGTTATCTTAATTGACAAACCCCTTGATTGGACTTCATTTGATGTCGTAAGGAAAATACGTTCTGTAATTAAAATAAAGAAAGTAGGGCATGCAGGAACACTTGATCCGCTGGCCACCGGATTATTAATTGTATGCACAGGTAAGTTTACTAAAAAGATCAATGAATATATGGGAATGGAAAAAGAGTACACTGGTACCTTCACACTTGGGGCTACTACTCCAACATATGATCTTGAAAGTTGCCCTGTAGACGTGAAGGATATTTCGGGGATAACAGCAGAGCAAATCCAGCAGGCGACATCTTTTTTCACGGGTGAAATACAACAAGTACCGCCTATACATTCAGCAATAAAGCAAGGTGGAAAGCCGGTTTATCTGATGGCAAGAAAGGGCATAGATGTACAGTTGCAACCACGAACAGTCATTATAAAATATTTTACAATAGAAAAAATAGAGTTGCCGGTCGTGCACTTCAAAGTTGTTTGCTCTACAGGAACTTATATTAGAAGTTTGGCAAATGATTACGGACAACAGTTGCAGTGCGGCGCCTATCTCAGCAGTCTTCGCCGTACCCGTATAGGAGAGTTTAGTGCAGACGATGCAGACAGCATGGAATCATTTGCACAACAAGCAAATAAGGAAGCATTATCAGAACGGCAGACCGATACCTAATTGAATAGCAAAATTATTTCTCTTAAGCTCTCTTCCATTGGAGTCCTTTATATTGTATTCGTTGTTCCTCCATTCAAAATCGCTGATGCTCATCCACCCGTTATTGCTTCGCCTTGCCGGGTCTTTAACTTTGTAGGCAAAGTCGAGCCGGATGAGAAAATAGTTGAAATCGAAGCGAAGACCGGTACCGGCTGCAATCGCTATATCATATAAAAAACGGTCAAGGGAAAGTTTACTGCGAGGATTATCGATGCTGTTTTTCAGGTTCCAGATATTGCCCATGTCAGTAAATAAAGCACTGTTAACTTTTACTCCCCCAATAGTGGTTATCGGAAAACGGTATTCAAAATCAGCTTCCAGTTGTATGTCGCCAAACCTGTCCCGAAAGCTGGTAGATGTATCACTTAACAAAGATGACCCCAATCCCAACTGGCGAAGGCCCCAGGCTCTCATACTATTGGGACCGCCTGCAGCAAATTGTTTAAAAAAAGGAAGCGACTGTCCGATGATGGGGTCATCGCTATAGTTATAACCTATTCCTCCAAAAAAGCGATAAGCAAAGGATGCTTTGCGCCATTGGGTAACCTGGCTAAATTCACTCTCGAGCTTTAGGTACTGATACACTTTATTTCTGAGAGATGGAAATCTGCCTATTAGTCCACCTGCTTCCTCTGCCGAAATTCGCAGGTTATTAGTCACATTGGGACGTCGGGGATTTTGAAAAGTTATACTATAAGTAATGTTTTGGCTAACTACATATCCGGTATTAAAAGCAGTTCGCAAAAATGGATTTTTTTCAAAAGCTACCAGTAATTGTTTTAATGTATCAAGACTATATAGTTCAATATTTAAAGGACGGTAAAGCCACACATGGTTTTTCTTTTTCCACTCATAGCCCCATGATGCCACCGCCGATCTTAACCTGAAAAAGTTTCGCCTGTCGGTATAAGAACCGCTTAGGTTGATCACTGTTTTATAAGCGTCTAAATCTTTTACATTTTTTATTTTCCATGGGGTTAAAAAGCGGGGAATGCTATACGTTTGCGAAAAACTGGCCTGGATAGTTTGCAGAACAGCCGTATCAGTAAAGCCTAATTCAACCCCGGCTCTTATATTAGTGCTTGATTGTACAGCGTTTTTCCATAGATTTCGATTGCGCAGGGTGAGTACATTGGTAATACCAAGCAAATTGCTCGTATAAATGCTTCCACTGTTGCGGCTCACCTCGAAGTCATAACCAAAAGAATATTTGGAAGCAGGTGTAAGAAAAAAATGGAAATCAAGAATATTTGCAGAATCAGCCCTTGGTATTGCCCTTACATCAACCTGGTTCCAGGGACCTAGCTGCGAGAAAGCGTTGATGGTTTTATAATAGCCCTCGTCGTCGTAAATGCCTCCTTTCTTCATATAAGTGTGCTCACGCAATGGCCTCAAAACAACCATTGGTGTTTCCTGTTTCAATGTAAACTCTCTTTGACTTGTTACCAACCGAAACTTCTTATTGATTAAAGAATCCAGGGATTGATTTATCAAAGTTTGAGGATAATAATAGATATTACCTATATAAAATTTTTTAAAAGCATTTGTATCGGCGGAGGCATCCTGCCTTATAGCGACGTCAATAGTAGGGTTTTGTTTTCTTTTCGAAATAGACTCTGCAATTCTTCTTGCTTGTTCAAATGGATCAAGGGTTAATTCTAAAAGCGATGCATCTGTTGTATCCACTTCTGCGTATAAATTTTCTTTTGTAAATCTATAAAAACCGTTTTTCCTGAATAGCGCAACCAACCTGTCAAGTTCACTCGAAATGAGTGCTTGTGTAAACGGTTTATTTTTAATTAAAAGGCTTTTATCCTTATTTTCTATTGCCAGCTTTTGTAGTTCAGGTGTTACTAAGGAGTCATATGTGACCGAGTCGATTTTTAAATTCTTTTTTACATTGATATCAATTTGTACTGTCGTCCTGTATTGATCTTTTACTGTGTCTATTCTAGGTTCTAAAGGATTAATGTCACTATTATAATATCCCTGAGATGTAAGAAAAGAATTCATAAAAACAATACTTCTATTAATATCAGCACTATCGAATACATTGGGGCTTTTGATTACTGTTCGTACGCCAAATTGAAGCAGGCTATTGACTTTCAAACTGTCGTCCCAGTAATTATATAATTCGGTTTGCAGCCTGTTTTTCTCATCTTTCGAAATATCTCCCATTACATTAATCTTATTTTTGAAAACAAAGGGTGTGTTTTTAGGATAATTTTTTACAACAGTACACGATGCAAGCAACATAATTGAGAGAGCAGTTAGTAAAAAGGTGTTCTTTACGTGCCTGTGCAGGTGAGACATATTAATAATAAAAAATATTATGCTGACAAAAAATGAACTCAAATATATTCAATCTTTATACCACAAAAAACAAAGGGATGAAGAGCAATTATTTATAGCGGAAGGGCCTAAGCTTGTAGATGAATTAATTCGGAGCCAGGTTAAAGTAAGACAAGTGTACGCTTCAGCAAAATGGATACAAAGCAATGAGGAAGTAAATGTGCCAGTAAAAGAGGTGTCAGCAGCAGAGTTAGGACGTATTAGTAACCTTCAAACACCCAACGAAGTATTGGCAGTTGCTGAACAGGATTTACCTGTTAAAGAACCTGTGCTAAAAGGCAAATTAACCCTTGTACTGGATGGCATTCAGGATCCCGGCAATATGGGAACCATTATTCGGATTGCGGATTGGTTCGGTATAAATCAGGTGATTTGTAGCAACGATTGTGTCGATAAGTACAATGTTAAAGTCGTACAATCAACCATGGGAAGTATATTACGGGTAAACTGCTGGTACAAAGATTTAGAAGAATGGCGTTGTGTCGATGCTATTCCTTTTTATGGCGCTTTGCTGAGCGGCCACAATATTTTTTCTGTAAATAAAGTGAATGAAGGAGTGTTAATTATAGGCAATGAATCGAAAGGGATTAGGGAACCAACGTTGTCTAAAATTACTCATCCGGTCACCATACCCAAAATAGGGGGAGCCGAGTCTTTAAACGCTGCAGTAGCCGCAGGTATAATTGTGGGTTGCCTGGTAAATTTATAGTATTTGTCACTTTCCTTTACCGGCAGATAGTACCGGGTAAAGGAAAGTGACAAATACCAGTGGAGACTGTATTAAGGTTTTTTGTTGCTACCTTTTGTTCCGGTTCCACCGCTACCTTTAGTTGTTCCAGGTTGCGATCCAATGGTACCACTTGTACCGGTTGTTCCGGTACCGCTACCCGGAGCCCCTGTCACTGTTCCTTTCCCATTTCCGCTGGGCACTGCTCCGTTTCCGGTCGCCCTGCTGCCAGAGGTTGTTCCGGTATTGCTTCCACTGCTGGTACCGGGTGAAGAGCCGATTTTGGTAGTGCCTTTTACTCCGGTGCCACTCATATGTGATCCGGTTACCGTGCCGTTTGCATTCCCTTCCGGCACTGCTCCGTTTCCGGTCGCCCTGCTGCCAGAGGTTGTTCCGGTGTTGCTTCCACTGCTGGTACCGAGTGAAGAGCCGATCTTGGTATTGTCTTCTACTCCGGTGCCACTTACATGCGATCCGGTTACGGTGCCGTCTGCATTCCCTTCAGGAATTGCGCCGTTTCCAGATATTCCCGTTCCTGAAGCCCGGCCTGTTGTATTTAAACTCGAATCTGTTATTGCTGTGCCGCCCCCCGTATTATCGGTACCGGTGCTCATGCTTCCGGTGCTATCGCTAATAGTGCTGGTGGTTGTTTCATTTGCCCCGTTACCGCACGATGCTAATGCTATAACAATTGTGCTGCCTAAAATTAATTTTTTCATTTTGTTTATTTTTAAGTTTTATTTAAAGTGATGAATGCGAGTATTAATATTTCATACTGCTAAATTCTTTCCAACCATTTTAACTGTAAGACGCTAGCAAAGTGAGGAAAAAGATTATCTAAACTGAGTATTAAATACTCAAATTCAATCAAAGGAATAGTTTTACAAAAAAATGGTGATTTAGGATAGATTATAATGAAACTTAATTATGGATTTTTTTCTCAAAACCCAATCACTCATTTTTTTAAATTTTTGTAAAGCTTCGAAACAGCGTTCTACCTAAACTGTATCGCTTTTACCGGTTGTACACTCCGCACAAGTAATGTAGGAAGAATTAAAGAAAGGAAACAAACAAACACAGTGCCTGCGCATACTGTTGCAACCTGCCACCAAATAATTCTAACGGGCGCCGTAGAAACATAATAAGCCGCTTCATCTAGCGTGATGAAACCCGTATATTGTTGAAGAAGACAAAGGCCCACGCCAAATAAAAACCCTGCTCCGGCACCAATGATAGTTATATAAGTAGCATGTAGTAGGAATATTTTTTGAATTGTAATATCCGGCGCTCCTACAGCTTTTAAAACACCGACCATTCTTGTTCTTTCCAGCACAAGAATTAATAAGCAGGTTACAAGATTGATAATCGCAACTATGGCCATTACAATAAAAATCACATCTCTGTTTACATCTTGTATTCCCAGCCAGTCAAATATGTTAGGATACACTTCTCTCACAGTTTTACTTGTCCAGTTTTCGGGAATAAAGCCACTCTCCAGGATCATGTTATTCACCGTATCCATTGCTTTATAATTATGCAGAAAAATTTCATAGCCTCCAATCTCGTTGGGTTGCCAATTATTTAAGCGTTGTATAAGTCTTAGATCGCCTATTGCAAATAAGTTGTCATACTCTTCTATTCCTGTTTTAAAAATACCACTAACTCTTAATCTTCTAAAATTGCTTTTACCTGCGAGCGCATCTATAAAGTGAATCTTAATACTGTCGTTTAATTTTATTTGCATCTGCTCTGCCAAATGCTCTGATACAACGATGTCATGACTATAAAGAGTGTCTTTAAAATCAGGCCAATTTCCCTGCTTCAAAAAGTTTTTCAGATTAGAAAAGTCATAATCTTTCTCGATTCCTTTGAAAAGAATTCCTTCGATATTCGTTTGTTTTTGCAGCACTGCACTCTTGGTGGCAAATGCCTGTATGCTTTGTATCTGGGGCTGTTTTTTTAAAGCATTTATTACAGAATCGTTTTTAGACAAAGGAGACTCTTCTGCAACCAAAGCTTTGTTAGGCTCGTATTGCTGCAATCGAACATGCCCCCAGAAGCTAAACACTTTGCCACTAACGGTTTCCTGGAAACCATTTACAAAAGCAAGTGTAATAATCATGGCAGCAACACTTACTGCAGTAGCAGTTACAGCGAGGCGAATAATAAAACGTGAAAAAGACTGCTGGGGATTAAAAGCAATTCGACGGGCTATGAAAACAGCAACATTCAATCGGCATGATTTTAGATTATTGCCAAAACTACATTGATGCAACCAATGCAACAAAATCATTTGGAATGTTGTAGGTTAGAGTCTTCAATTATACTTTACATGTCGAGATTATTGTCATCCTTAATTGCATTGGTATCAGCTTTTCTTGTTTTTTTTGCCCTTCCTGTTTCTTCGTTTGCGCAGAGCCCTGATGTTACATATATGCCCAACATACAGGGAATTAAGCTTTATCTGCAGGGAAATCAATTAAGTTATCCTATTATAGGCCTTAACAGCAATCAGTTGCTCGAGCTTCATTTTGATGATCTTGACGCAAGGGTTAAAAATTATTATTACACCTATCAATTATGTAATGCCGATTGGGCCCCCGTTGATTTAAGCACCTTTGATTATTTGAAAGGATTCAGCCAAATTCGCCTCAATCAATATCGCCTTTCTTCTATATCACAAACCAAATATGTTCACTACCAGGCTGTTCTTCCCGATCGTAATTGTGTTCCTACTAAAAGTGGTAATTACCTGTTAAAGGTGTTTTTAGACGGAGATACAAGTAAACTTGCCTTTACCCGCCGGGTCTTAATTTACGAGAAGTTAGCCGATGTTGGTGCACAGGTACTGCAACCTTTCAATTCAGAACTTTTTAGAACACATCAGAAAATACAATTTCAGGTGAATAAAGGCCAGTTGAATGTGGTAAATCCGGTGCAGCAAATAAAGGCTGTAGTGCTACAAAATTTCCGGTGGGACAATGCTAAGGTTAATATTGCTCCTACATTTATTCGTAGCAATATGTTAGAATTTAGTACTGAAAATGATCTTGTTTTTCCTGCCGGCAAAGAATTTCGTTGGGCAGATCTTCGCAGTTTTCATTATCAAAGCGAACGTGTGGCGAAAGTAGATTTTCTTCCGGGAAATATAAATGTTTATCTACAGGTCGATGCTGAAAGAACACAGATGAGGTACTTGAAATTTACAGATTACAACGGCTTTTATTTTGTTGAATCTACTGAGGTCTCTAATCCATGGTGGCAAACTGATTATGCTTTTGTACATTTTACTTTTATGCCCAAAGACAATCTTCCTTACCCTGATAAAAAGGTTTTTGTAGTTGGAGAAATGAATAAATATAATATGGATGATACAAGCGCTATGACTTATAATGCAAACAAAGGAGTTTATGAAAAAACGCTGTATTTAAAACAAGGCTATTATTCATATACCTATGTTGTAAAGGATGCCAGAAACAAAAATAGCATAGCCTCTGTGGAACAGACAGATGGCAATTACTGGGAGACTGAAAATGATTATACGGTCTTAATTTATTATCGTTCACTCTCCGGTCGGCATGATGAATTAATTGGGGTGACTACTATTAATTCTCTTCAAAGCCGGAAGATAGGATTGTAAACTATGAAAGAAATCACATTTATACTACTACTCTTGACATCTTTTGCCGCCCGGTCGCAGAAGATAGAAAACATCTATTTTAACCTCTACACCGACAGTTTAAAAAAAGGTGTTTATAATTACATTAATGTAGATGGAAAAATGGGTAATGGCACTTTTCTTCCTTTAATGTCTGATGATATAATTTTTACCAGTACAATAGGAAAATGGCAGGGTAACAGCATTATAATAGATAGTACTGCTAAAGCCGATTCTGTCGTTATAACCGCAATGCTCAAAAGTCGGCCGGAGGTTAAAAAGAGTGTAACTATTTATATAAAAAAAACCGATAATCAACCTTCGCTTAAAACAGAAAAGGAGTTGTTAGATGAGTGGACTAAAAAGAGCAAAAAAAAGAATAAGTAATCCATTCTCATAAATATGGCTTTTTATATTAGATAAATTGATCCCCATCAAACTTCTTACTCAGTGCGCCGTTAAGCTTCTCCGGTTTAACTGATAAATCGCTGTAATGCAGTTCTTTTTAACACTTTTATTCTAGGCTTTCCATTTACTTTGCCGCTTTAAATTCTTTTATGGGTAGAAATTTTTTACTTGCTTTCAATGTTGTTCTGTTAATTCTGGTAGGAGTGCTTTTTTATCTTCATTTCTCTTCTGCTAAGGCAGCGACGCCACCGGCAACAAAA
Source organism: Chitinophagales bacterium (assembly GCA_038199395.1). Taxonomy (GTDB): domain Bacteria; phylum Bacteroidota; class Bacteroidia; order Chitinophagales; family Chitinophagaceae; genus Segetibacter. The sequence goes on along the minus strand of JBBPZJ010000465.1, from coordinate 6,628 downwards.
GTAATGGACGGTACTCCTGCTCAGGCCGCTCCTTTTAAAATAGCTTATTTTGAAATGGATTCCATCGAGAATAATTATGAATATTTGAAGGATGTTAAAACCCAATTAAAAGCCAAAGAAAACCAATTGACGGGTCAGTTAACATCGCTTAAAAACAAGTATATGGAGAAGGTACAAAAGTACCAGCAGGAGGCGCAGACAATGACGCAGGAGAGGCAAGGTGTAATGCAGCAGGAACTGATGCAGGAGCAAAAAATGATTCAAAATAAAGAACAGGCCATGGGCGGTGATTTGCAGGATGAGTCTTTTAAAAAGATGCAGGTGGTAAATAAAAAAATAGAAGACTTTTTAAAAGAGTTTAACCATGACAAAGGATACTCTTATGTCTTAGCCCACCAACCTGGAACAATTTATTATAAAGACAGCAGATACGATATTACCAGCGATATGCTAAAAGGACTAAACGCCGGCTATAAAAAGAAAGGTTAAGGGTAATTTTATTAAAAGCCTGATTTTCCTATCTTCATCCCGTCTCGCCTTGCAAGACGGGATTTTCATTTTATGGATAAAACGAATACTTCATTTAAACCATCGCTGGGTTTATTAGACGCTACAATGCTTGTTGCAGGCAGTATGATTGGCTCAGGCATCTTTATAGTAAGTGCAGATATAACCCGCAATGTTGGAAGCGCAGGATGGCTGATCTTCGTTTGGCTTATTACAGGTTTTATGACCTTGACTGCCGCTCTTAGTTATGGTGAACTCAGTGCTATGTTTCCCAAAGCAGGCGGTCAATATGTGTATTTAAAAGAAGCTTATAACCCGCTAGTAGGGTTTTTGTACGGATGGAGCTTTTTTGCAGTTATTCAAACCGGTACAATAGCGGCAGTCGGTGTGGCTTTTTCTAAGTTTGCTGCTTACCTGTTACCTGCTTTAAGCGAAAAAAACATTTTATGGCATATTCAAACAGGTGTTAATGCTTGTGGCGATCCTAAATATTTTTCTATAAGCGCTGCTCAGTTGATGTCTATTTCTATCATTGTTCTGCTTACTTATATTAACACAAAAGGCGTTAAAAGTGGCAAGTTTATTCAAACTCTTTTTACATCGGCCAAATTGCTTTCGCTGTTTGGATTGATCCTATTCGGTTTTTTGCTTGCTGCCAAAAGTGAGATTTGGAATGCTAACTGGGCGAATGCATGGCAGGCTACAAAAGATGAAATGATAAATGCCTGCAACCCCGATCTCGGCTTTAAAGTGTCTGCAATAAGCGGTGCTGCGTTACTTGGTGGCATTGCGGCTGCTATGGTTGGTTCTATTTTTAGCAGCGATGCCTGGAACAACGTGACCTTTATTGCGGGCGAGGTAAAAAATCCCAGGCGTAATATTGGTCTCAGCCTTTTTCTTGGAACGTTGATTGTAACGCTTATTTATGTTACCGTTAACCTGATGTATATTTCTGTATTGCCGTTAAATGAAATTGCTCATGCAGAAAATGATCGTGTAGCTGTTACAGCATCTCATGTCATCTTTGGAAAAGCTGGAACAATCATTATTGCCATTATGATCATGATTTCAACTTTTGGCTGCAATAACGGTTTAATACTGGCAGGAGCAAGGGTTTATTACACAATGGCAAAAGATGGATTATTTTTTAAAAGAACCGGTGTTTTAAATAAAAATGCGGTACCGGAACCGGCTCTTTGGCTTCAATGCATAGTTGCTTCAATTTTATGTCTTAGCGGCAAATACGGCGATCTGCTTGACATGATATCTTTCGTTGTCGTACTTTTTTATATTCTTACCATTGCAGGCATTTTTATCTTACGTAAAAAACGACCAGAGGCAGAAAGACCATATAAAGCATTTGGCTATCCGGTTTTACCTGCTGTTTATATACTGATGGCTGTTGCCTTTTGCATCGCTCTTATCATCTATAAGCCAGAGTATACGTGGCCTGGATTTATCATTGTCTTAATAGGTATTCCCATTTATTTCCTTTCTTTGAAGTCTGCAAAAAATGGAAGTTAGTATGCGTGATTTAGAAAAGTTATTCTCTTCTTTTTCTTCTACAAAAGTGGCTATAGTTGGCGATGTTATGCTCGATACTTACTGGTGGGGAAATGTAGAACGGATTTCACCTGAAGCACCCGTACCTGTTGTGGTATTAGACCAAAAAGAATTAAGAATTGGCGGTGCAGGAAATGTTGCATTAAACACCGCTGCATTAGGTGCATCAACTGTAGTATTTTCTGTGATAGGAAATGATGATGATGGAAAGTCACTTATAAATTTACTTCAGAAAAATAAGATTGATTGTAGTCATGTGGTGGCGAGCGATGATCGTATAACGACTAACAAAACGAGGGTCATCAGCAGAAATCAACATATGTTGAGGTTGGATGCTGAAATGACGAAAGATATTAATACTTACGAACAGAGTTTGCTTGTCAAAAAGGTTATCGGTTTTATTTTAGAAGAAAAACCTGACGTGGTAATCTTCGAAGATTATAATAAAGGTGTTCTTACCGAGCAGGGAATTGAGCTAATGATGGATGCATGTCTAAAAAACAATATTGTTACAACTGTAGATCCAAAGCGTAAGAACTTCTTTTCTTTTAAAGGTGCTACTATTTTTAAGCCTAATTTAAAAGAAGTAAAAGATGGCCTGAATGTTTTATTGGATGATGTAAATGAGGTTTTTTTAAATGATGTTCATCATCAGTTAAAAAGCATGCTGCATCATTCCATCTCCCTGATAACTCTTTCTGAGAAAGGTGTTTTTTACAAGGATGACTACGCTTCTAAAATTATTCCTACTCATGTAAGAAGCATAGCAGATGTAAGTGGAGCAGGAGACACGGTTATTGCCGTGGCATCTCTGGTGTACGCTGTAACAAAAGATGTTGGCTTCGCCGCATCAATGGCAAACATTGCAGGAGGTCTTGTTTGTGAAGAAGTGGGAACAGTAGCGATAGATAGGGAGAAGCTTTTTAATGAATGTTGCGAATTGCTAACAGATAAATGACCGCAAAGGTTCATTGTACGTTTCAGCAAGATAATTTACAATTTTGTATCAATCCCCGAACTCAAATACACTTAATTTTGACGGCTTAATCTGTATCTAATACATATGCAAAAGCTGACCCTTGTTATACATGGAGGTGCGGGTACTATTACAAAAGAGCTAATGTCTTCCGAACTGGAGCAAGCCTATCTGAAAGGTTTACAAGATGCACTCGATGCAGGTTTTGCTGTGCTGCAAGAGGGTGGTTCTGCTATAAATGCCGTAAAAGCTGCTTCTGTTATTTTAGAAGATGATCTTCTTTTTAATGCAGGTAGAGGTTCTGTATTTACCAAAAAAGGTTTGCAGGAAATGGATGCGGCAATCATGGACGGAAAACATCTGGAGGCCGGCGCTGTAGCAGGAGTTAGAAATGTGCGAAACCCCATAGTGTTGGCTACCGAAGTTTTAGAACATAGTGACCATGTATTTTTAAGCGGAAAAGGAGCAAATGATTTCGCCATAAAACAAGGCGTAAAGCTAGAGCCTGATGAATATTTTTTCTCTCAGTTTCGCTACGACCAATGGAAAGCTGTACGTGACTCTGATAACTATATGCTAGATCATACCCTTAGTGATGTAAATGAATTAAAAGAAAAAAAATTTGGTACTGTCGGCGCAGTTGCATGTGACCAGCATGGAAATATTGCTGCCGCTACCAGTACAGGGGGCATGACAAATAAAAAATATGGCAGGATTGGAGATACTCCAATGATAGGTAGCGGAACTTACGCTAATAATAACACATGTGCGGTTAGTTGTACCGGCCATGGTGAAGTATTTATCCGTGCAGTGGCGGCCTATGATGTTAGTGCTCTTATGGAATACAAAAGACTTTCGGTACACGAAGCTTGCAATGAAGTTGTGATGAACAAACTTGCCCGGATGGATGGTGAGGGCGGGGCCATCTGCGTAGATGCCAAAGGCAATTATGCAATGATTTTTAACAGTGATGGTATGTATCGCGGTGTTAAAAGCAGTGATGGGACGAACAAGGTTGCCATTTACCGGTAATATCATCCAACCTTAGAAAACCTCTTATCGGTCTTGTTGATATTTAACTGCCTTGATCGCAAATGCTTCTAACGAATCGTATAAGTGTTGCAAATTTGTTTTTCCAGAAGGAATGTTTAAACCTGTTTTCTGCTTTACTTTTAACAATTTACGAACACCGATACTTTCTTATTTTAATTAACTTTAGAAGAGAAACTTAAGGGCTTTTCAATAAAGGGAATGTGAGAGATAACGGAAGGAGGTGGACGTCTTTAATTTTAAACTGTGTCAAAATCATCATACCAACTTTCTCTTAAGCAGGTTCTGCTTTTTTCAATCTTTCTATAACCTTATCCGGTTTTCGACTGTAAGGTGGCTCTTACAACTACATGGCATGTTATTTATAAAATATTATTTGTTCATTATTCAATTGAAACCCATATGGAAATCATCACGCTTGTAATCGTTTTCCTAATTGCTTCACCCCTTTTTATGCTGGCGTATGTAAGTGTTAACAATCACTATACTAAAAAGAAGTTGCATAAAACTCGTAAATACAATTAGATAAGAAACACAAAAACCTCTCATGCCTGCAGAGATTTTTTTATTTATAAACCATCAAACCTTATTGGTATCAAGGTTTTTTTAACTATCGAGACTAACACGAGTAAATACCAGTAACACGTTATTGCGGGGGTGATGCACGGTACTAGAAACGAACTCTAGGACTTAACACTCGTTAAAATCATGATCATCCAATATGAATTATTATTCCTTTTTCTCGCTCATCATTGCATCTAAATAGCTTTTTAAAGTTTAAGTTGAAAGAATAGCCTGCAACCAAAGCTTCTGTCACTTCATCTATCAACATGGTTTTTCATAGAATATTGGATAAAAGCGGGGCAGGATTTCTATCCAGCCCCTTTTTTTGCTTACATAGCTAACAATTCTTCAACTACTCCTTCTCACTTACTCCGCAATTATTTATATTTTGTTTCCTTGTGTTGTGTTTGAAAGTTGTCAGTGATCCTTTTTACACAAGTCTTCACTACATTTTAAACACCGGAGTAACATCATTTCCAAATCGTTCTTCCTCATTCGGTCTGCTGATCTTAGCTTTTAAGGCCCAATACTAGTTGTTGCAGGAGTTCCCGGCGATTATTCTACCTTTACTTTTGTTTAGCTTTTGACTTAATTATTTAAAAAAATATAGGGTGGTATAATTTTCGAGTATCACTACTAAAAATATTTTTATCCAAAATTACGATTATGAGGAAAATTTCTGCATTACTATTGGCTGCATTTTTTGCTACATCCTATTCTAACGCACAACAACCGGTAAACATTCATGGTCCTGCCAAAGTTGTGTACGCAGAAATAGGAGGTCCGGGTTTGCTTTCTATTAATTATGATATGAGGCTTACAAATGCAAACGATGGATTTGGATTTAGGGCTGGTTTTGGCGGATGGTCATTAAAAGATTCAAAACTGGTGCTGGTACCTTTGGGTATAAATTATATAACAAGTAAAAATGAACGGGATTTTTTTGAAGCCGGAGCGGGCGCTACCATTGTCAGTAACAGCAATAAGGATGCTTCCGGCGCTTTTAGACGCTCTTTTGGCTTTCTAAACCTGGGTTATAGAAAGCAGCCAGCTGAAGGAGGATACTTCTTTAAAGTTAATCTTGTTCCGGTTTTTGGCAACGGTTTTTTCTGGCCTTATTACGCAGGTGTAGGATTTGGATATGCTTTCTAATGAATTCGTACGCTTTTACTCGCCAGATTTGATGGATGCAATAAAAGAACAGATGCTTTACCGTTATTTCCAACTACCTCAAGCAGCCTAAGGTTTACAAAAAAGATTTGTTTATATTTTGAAGGATTTTTTCTTTTAAATAAACCTGTACCAAAAATAAAAGCGTAACAGGTAGATCCAATTAAAAGAGGTAAACCCTGGCGATAGTCAATTTTGAAAAGAAAAAAGGAATTATGTACAAAGTCACTGTTTTATATGAACATCCGGAAGATGAGGTATTTTTTGAAAAATATTTTAGGGAACAACATTTGCCTTTGGCTCGCAAGATGCCCGGTGTTAGCAGGATAGAGATAACAAAATTTCAGAGTTCAGCAGATGGAAGTAAACCCGCATACTACAGGATGTCTGAAGTCTTTTTTTCAAGTAAGGCGGTAATGGAAGAGACGATGGGATCGCCCGAAGGACAGGCAACAATTGATGATCTTCATAAGTTAGCTTCAACAAAAGTTGAAATAATTCTTGGCCACGTGGAATAGACCATTCCTATAGCATGATTGAACCCTTTACGGGGGGGCAACTAGGTCTTTTTTAAGAACTGCCTCTATCCAGGCAACACATGACGATATAATAAAAAAAGGTAGCCGTATTACACGGCTACCTTTTTCACTGTCCTATTAGTTTACCGCACTAATATTTTTGTGTGGTGTTTTTCGCAAAAGTCATTAGTACTTGTTCGCCTTTTTTTAAGCGGAACTGATTATTAACTACATCGTAAGAATCTGCACGACGTAAACGATCAACAAAAGCTGACTGGTC
>JBBPZJ010000464.1:0-5330 GCA_038199395.1 Chitinophagales bacterium | reverse complement strand
TGCAATGTGTACTCCTGCCCTTTTACTTCAACAGCCATAGCTCCTGATATCTGCCCGTACTGTTGCGCCATTACACTTAACTCGGCCTGAAGTGGAATATTTGCTTCTCTGAATAATTCTATGCTTTTACGAACATTTCTCAGGTAGGTAAAATATTGTTCGCTGTCAAGCTCTTTAGTATAAGGACTGTCTATTAGCTTACGATTAAGTAAGTCGGCATAGGGCTGAAGCTTTGGCTGAATTTCCATACAAAAGAAGGTAAAAGCCTCTGTCAGCTTTTGATCTGTTGTGTCGCAAGTCATTCGTATTTGCCTCCAACACGCATCTTCACTAACGACCGCTTCCAATTCACTCATGTCTTTCATCCACTTCTCTAACTCTTCTCTTGAGTTGATTGGCCTTGCGGCCAACTCTTTAAAATATGGCTCAAGACTGTTCCAATCTGTAATTGCAAAATCATTCGGAACGTAATTTCTCTCCAGTTTTTTTATATCAGCAGATAATGTCATTATATTTATAAGTTTGTTGATAGTTGACAGATGACAGTAGATAAATTTCGAGTGCCATTATTACCTCACTCAACCCAATAAGTTGAATAAATAATCTACCGGTAAAAGTGAGTGACACAACGACGTTGAATTAAATTATTCAGTTTGTAACCAAAAAAAGCCGTAATCCTAACGCTTAAAGCTATTAGCTTGTTTGAACAGCTTAATGCTTGCAGCTAATAGTTACAGCTTATATTAATTTCATTCTTCCGTTTTTTCCAAACCGGCAACTTACGCATCAGGCTCTGTTACTTCCACACCCTGCTCTTCGGCTTCCTCTTCTTCAGCCTGGCTTAATTTTATTTCTACATTGTTTGCTTTCAACGCATTATACCACTTCACCATCTTTTTCATATCGCTTGCATACACTCTTTCAAAATCCATATCAGGATACACTTTTTGAAAATAAGCTTTTACAGCATTCCCATCGTTATCAGAAGGTAACGGTTCACTGCTGTTTTGCATAGCACTCATCACATCGACAAGGTTTACATTGTCTCGAACCGTATAAACTTCAATACTTTCCAGGTGTGAAAAGTTATGAACACGGCTTGCGACAAATTTTGTGCTTTTATCGTCGAGAGAGCGAACAATTGCGCCGTCTTTTTTACTACCCACTAATTCAAATAATCCACCCATACCGGTGACCGAAATGATTTTACCGTATTCCATACTTATTCTATTATTTTAGGACGCACAAGATAAAAGGAATTAGTTTAAACCGGGTTTAATTGGAGAATTTTAAGGTTTTGATGTAAGCTGACTATTAGCTATTTTTAGTTGGATTTTAGATCCTATCAAATCTACAAGTTACTTCAGTTGAGCAATTTTAATTTGCATAATCGTCGCAATACTTTTCGCTTTTTGTTTGGCTGCAAAGGCATTTTTGCCTTCAAATAGTTCATCTATAGTTTCGCTAAAACAAAGTAACCATGTATCAAAATGATGTTTTTCAAACCTGGTTTTTTGGTTTAAATCCAGATGAGGTTGAATGGCATTCTTCTTATAAGTAGGGGCACCAAATAATACCATTTCCCAAAAATCGACAATGACTGGAAGATGGTGTTGCATATCTATTTTAGCCACATCAGTAAAAATGTAAGAGATGCTCTCATCCCGCAAAAGGGTATCATAAAATTTTCCAAGTAGCACAAAAAGATCTTCCCTTGTTTCTATATCCTGCTTCATAATTCCTTTTAACCGCCTGTTTCTCACCCGACTTTTACCAAATCTAAAACACTTTCTACCCTTTGCTTCAAAGTTTCATAATCTGTAAACCCTCTGGCCACCATATTAAATTTTAATTCGCCCGTCTGGATAAAGACACATGGATAACCTGTCACCTGCAGTTGTTTCACCAGCGAAAACTCGTAGTATGCTTTTTCCTTGTACTCTTCACTATGTAACCTTTCAAAAAATACTTCGGGGCGAATGCTATACTTGTCAAGCAAGTGCCTGTATGCTTCATCATCGGTTAGGTCTCGCCCTTCGTAGTTTAAGGAATACTGCAGGTCTGATGCAAACTCGATTGCTCTTTCAGGATAAAATTCTTTGAAGATGATCATTGCTATTGCAGGCTTTTCAGAATTAGGAACCCAATCACTGTCGTCATAATTGAAGATGTGCCAAAGAAAATCTTGTCCAAACTGTATACCTGTTGTCTCCTCAACTGTTTTATACACCTTTTGAATGTAAGGTGCAATGTTTCCTATCTGTGTCGGTTTTTCAGGAAGTATCATACCACCTGATAAAACATCTGTTTCTAACCTGTCTTTAAATTCTTCTGCGATCCGTTTTATAACAGGGCTGAACCCATAACACCAGCCGCAGTAAGCATCGTAGCAATAAATCAATAACGGCTTCATACCGTAAAGGTAAGAGAACCATGATTTAAGGTAACAGGATGTATTTGATGGGACAGTTTTAACAATTTATGAAAGATGCAAAAACTGCTGCAAATACTTATCTATGTACACATTTTTCGTTTTCAATTTGTATTGCATAATAAACCTTGGGTGCGACAATGGTACAAGTTTATCGAACAACCTGTACTCGTTATTAAGTTTGGTAAGAAATTTAAAATTTGTTCCTTCGCCGAGACAAAAGGCAACCGAAGTTTGCAACCCCCAATTAATTTGTTTCTTAAAGCATTCAACCGCAAAAGGAATTATTTGCTTCGCCAAAACTTTATCATCGTAATAATTCAGGTTCTTACCTGCTTTTGTGAAACCAAGCGGACTAACAGCAGTGAAATAAAATTGACTATAAAAAGCTTTCGCACCGCCATAAGCCTCAATCATATCGTAAACAAATACAGAAGATAACTCCTGTTTGCGTTGCCAGTTGTTTTCAATCCCACATTCTTTCTCAAGCCTGATGGGATCAGTGAACGGAATACCAGTTACGCCACCTCCGAATCTGCCGGGATTAATTCCGATGATGCAGTAGCGGGGGTAATTATCGTTGTAATATTTATTGTAGAAAGTTTTTACAATCCTTCCCGTCTCCTCATCTCCAAAAGGATTCATAACTTCTACTGTTGGTGGAAGTTCAAGAGGAAATTGAAGATTGAAAAGAAAATTCAAAATCTTATTAGAAAGTGACATTTAGAGGTTTTCGACCTTATCTAGTTTTTGAGCTGCTAACAACATAAACTCCTTAATTGGAACTTTTAACTAAAAATCAAATCTCATAATTTTTTAGATTCAAATCCTGTGGTAGACCTACGCGCATAAAATATCTTGCAAAAGCTTGGGAAAGATGTTCACGATAAGGAGGTAGAAGCCTGTACCTCTTTTCAAATGTTGCTATATGCCTTTTTAAGGCCTCTAGTTTTATTCCATAAACATTTCTAAAATCTACTACCTGATAATCATTTAAATCTTCAATATTATCTCCTTGATTTAATAGGTGATAACTCGGGAAGTGTCCCTTCCTAAGGTCTTCAATCGTTGATCTTTTGTTTTTAAGAGCTTGATCTTTTAAATGAGTTAAAAATGTTTTTAAAGGATAATAAGCACATACTAATATTATTTCTGTTTTACCATTTACCAGATCACATGATTGAGAAAGAATAATTGAATCAATTGTATTTACTTCAAATTTCAAATTATCTAAATCAGAAAAATCAGAAGGCGGGACAACTAATGGACAATCAAGTATAAAATCACCTTGTTGCAGATCGTCTGCTATTTCAACTAAAGTATACCAGGGATACGCAATCATTAATTTATTGAAGGGGTAATACGCAATTTTGAAAATGATTTTAATTGTCCCTTTACTATAAAAGATTTTTTTATCGGCAAAGGAACAAAAAGATCATAATCAGGACTTGAATAATTTCTATCTGAATTCAGGAAGTTTTCCCTCATATCATTGCCAGTAGAAATAGAAACACGTGTAAACGATTGATGAGGAATACTTCCGGAACCATTAATGAAGGTACTGTAAAAGGTTGCTTTTGGTGAAGAGGAAGTAGTTTGGGTAGATAAAACCCATTCAACCTTCTTTCTTTCTATTATTGTTGAAGTAGTCTCTATCGGATAAAAATCAAATAAAGGCATAAAATAATTATTTAAAGGTTTCGTATAATTTACCTTTTGTCATTTCCTTAAATAGGCTACTACAAAAAGTATGCGCTTCATCTAGCCAAGACATGATTTCATCTGTACTTGTTTTTACTACTGGGCCATTTAATTGTGCTCTAATTATCAAACCTGTTTCGTTGTTGCCATTTAAACCTGCGTTTAATAGAATATCAAGCTTCCCTAACTCAGTAATGTAATTAAATGCTAAATTAATTGTAGATGGATTATTTGTAGTTTTAAAAAAATGCTGGCTCAAAACTATATTCAAATTATCGTTAATAAAAGTAATAACATCATCGTTTAAAAAATCAAATTTATAAAAATCTAAATAAATCAAATTCGGTCTGAATTTCTCCTCATTTGCTAATTGATAAACATCCAAAAAAGAAGATGTTAAACTTTTGCAGCTAACATAGTAATCCTTCCAAAAGTAGGTAGCATCTGTTGTATTTAACGATAAAATCCCAGGTCCCAATTGAAATAAAGGATATCCTTCTTTACTTTTAAACCTATACACAGGATTATTTATCATTAATGCCATAGGCATATCAGCAGGAGTTAGAAGTTCTCTTGAAGGATAATTAATTTTTTGTGCTGCATATAAATCTCCATGTAAATATTGAAACTTAACCAAATCCTGCTCATTTTTAATATCCCACCTCAATTCATAAATTACTTCTAGCAAAGGCGCCTTAGGTAGTTTGCTCATGCTTTTTTATTAAGTACAACTTTAAGAAGTAGTGAAATTAACAAAGTATGTTTAATGTTTATAGTAATTCTAGCACTTAAGATATTGTCTGAATGACTGCTTGCTTAATAGACTAACATCTTAATGCGCCTCCAACCAATTATCGCCAACCCCCAAATCTGCACTTGCAGGAACATCATTTGGTAAAGTCAAAGCAGACTCCATGCAATCTATGATGATAGGCTTAATTAATTCAACTTCATCTTTCCATGCATCAAACACCAACTCATCGTGCACCTGCAAAATCATTTTGGATTTCAACTTGCGTTCTTTAAACTCCTGGTGAATTTTGATCATTGCCAATTTTATCATGTCAGCGGCGGTTCCTTGTATAGGCATGTTGATCGCATTTCTCTCTGCATAACCACGCACAGTAAAGTTATTGCTGTTGATGTCTTTCAACCAGCGTTTCCGTCCGAGAAGCGTTTCAACGTAACCATTCTTTTG
>JBBPZJ010000463.1:0-3263 GCA_038199395.1 Chitinophagales bacterium | reverse complement strand
GACAGCACCCGCAGCTATAATTGCAAGCGGCATTGTCTCTATCCCGTAACCTTTTAACGAGTGAGTTTGAAAATGCTTTAGTAAACTTTCAGTTGCATACGCTTCATCAAAGATCCAGGAGTCAAGAGTATAGGTATAAAACTTACTTCCAAAAGTCTCTTTAAAATGTTTCTGGTAATTACGTTGAAAAATAACTTCAGCAGGTTTAAGGCTCTGCAACAACTTATCGATGTATTCTGCATTGCCTTCACTGGCAAACAACTCGCCGGTGGAAATATCAAGTAAAGCGATACCTGCTTTGTCATCGGCAAAATGAATCGCTGCAAGAAAATTATTGCTGTTATGTTCAAGAAGTTTATCGCTCGTCGCAACACCCGGAGTGACCAGTTCTGTTACCCCTCGCTTTACGATTCCTTTTACTTGTTTCGGATCTTCCAACTGGTCGCATATTGCCACCCGGTATCCTGCTTTTACCAGTTTATGCAGGTAAGTGTCTAAAGCATGGTGTGGAAAACCAGCCAGTTCACTACTAAAAGCAGCGCCATTGTTTCTTTTAGTCAGAGTAATACCCAATACCTGGCTGGTAATAATCGCATCTTCACCAAAGGTCTCATAAAAGTCTCCAACACGAAACAACAAAATAGCATCAGGATATTTTTGTTTAATCGCCTTATGCTGCTGCATTAAAGGAGTATCAGCGCTGGTCTTACTCATTCAGGCAAAAATAACGGCTTTGGCGGTAAAGAGAAGTAAGGGAAATGTAATGTGAATAAGTGGATGTTCCGGTAGGGGAGAGAAGAAAATCTTGAGGCAAAACTACTTTTTATAATGGTTCTCTATGAAACGGCTTTGTTATTCGTTCAGTAACTGTTCAATCTCAGTTTTAAGGAAGTAAAGTAATTATTTACAATACTCCAGATAATTTCATCTGAAACCGTATCATAACCATGAATTATCCTATTTCTTAATGATACAAAACCTGCACAGTTTCTTTTGTTTTTTGAATCAGAACGACATTTTTGCCCTGCAACATGCCGGATAACATTTCTTCGTTATAATGTCGAATGGTAAGTAACGTGAGCCCTTTCTCAATTTGTACATCAAAAATTTCACTTGCCATCGCTGCCAGTTGTTGTACTTTTTCTTCTCTTTCGTCAATACAAATTTGCAGGTTAATAGCAGCAGTTTGTATGAGTGTAGGTTTTATGTTTAGTTCAGCCAGTAAGTGATATAATTTACTCATCTGTCTTTCACCAATAAATGAAAAATTTTGAGTTTGCAGTTGCATGAGTGCAAGATTGTTTTTAAGAACGATTATGGGAGGTAAACTTTTAACGCCCTTATTGCTGATTGTTGTTCCGGGTAATGAAGGATTAAGGAAGCTTTTTACCAGCAAAGGAATTTTCTTATTTTGAAGCGGTTTTATTGTTTTTGGATGAATAACCTGTGCTCCATAAAATGCCATTTCGATTACTTCGCTAAAGCTTAATTCTGCTATCAAAGATGCAGCAGCAAAAATTTTCGGGTCTGCACTCATTACCCCTTCAACATCTTTCCAGATAGTTAGGTCCTTTGCGTCGAGAAGGTTGGCAAAGATAGCAGCGGTGTAATCACTTCCTTCGCGGCCAAGCGTTGTGCTTTCATTTTGATCTGTCGATCCCACAAACCCCTGGGTTATACAAATCGCTTTATTCTTTAAAATGCCTGCGCGCCCAATGTTTTCTTTTGTTTCTTCCCAACAGACGTTTGCTTCCCGGAAACTATTATCTGTTCTTATAATATCTCTAACATCAATCCATTCGTTCGTTATACCTTTTTCATTCAAAAATGAGCTGACAATACAACTGCTCAGTAATTCGCCAATACAAACTATTTGGTCGTAGTAATAATCATAGGAGTGGATAGGCTTGTCGTGTAGCAGCCATTCTACCTCAGTAAAAAATGAATTTAAATTGTCAATTGTTCTATTAAACGTAGTCACCAGTAAATACTTGGCGGTAGTTACATGGTTTTCTTTTATTAAATGAAATAGTTTCAGCGAATTTTCTTTATTGCCTGCATAAAAAGCTTCCACTACTTTCTCCAGCGCATTGGTTGTTTTGCCCATAGCAGAAACAACTAGCAGTAACGGCTGATCTATATGGCTTTCAATAATTTTTCCAACACTTTGAATTCTTTCTACGCTGCTTAAACTGGCGCCTCCAAACTTAAAAACCTTCATATCTTACGATTAAATAGAATTTATGGGCGCAAAGATATGAGAGATCGATTCGTTTAATTAACTACTTGCATTGCATCAATTTGATTGTTCTCCATTATGAAACTTCGGCGGCTTATACTAAATAATGAAAGAACTAAAGCGTGCTAAAATAACGTAGAAGGAGACCTGATTTTCAGAACTATTTATTCCTTGTCTTTGTGAATGAACCCTTTAAAAATCAATTGTTTTAACCCTTTTATTAAGGTAAAAAAAGTTACATTTGCGCACACTTTATTTTTAAAAAAGAAAAGTATACAGAAATACTTTCTGAAGTATTTTAAAAAGATCAATGGAAGACAATTTACAACCCCTCGAGACGAGCGATAATGATCGCGTAATACAGGTAAATATTGAAGAGCAAATGAAGACCGCTTACATTGATTATTCAATGTCTGTAATAGTGGGTCGTGCGTTACCTGATGCCCGTGATGGATTTAAACCGGTTCACCGTCGTGTTCTTTATGCGATGAACGAATTGGCCAATTACAGTAACCGACCCTACAAAAAATCTGCTCGTATAGTTGGTGAGGTAATGGGCAAGTACCACCCGCATGGCGATGCTTCCATATATGATACGCTCGTGCGTATGGCCCAGGAGTGGACCATGCGGTACATAATGGTGGATGGTCAGGGTAATTTCGGAAACCAGGACGGCGATCCTCCCGCAGCAATGCGTTATACAGAAGTCCGGCTACAGAAGATTGCAGAGAGTATGCTGGACGATATTGAGAAAGACACCGTCGACTTTCAATTTAATTTCGACGACAGCCTGCAGGAGCCCACTGTATTACCTACAAGAATTCCGCAGTTGCTGGTTAACGGCAGTAGCGGTATCGCAGTCGGAATGGCAACTAATATGCTACCACATAATCTGAGCGAGGTGGTGGACGGATGTATTGCTTACATTGAAAATAAGGAAATTACAATTGAAGAATTAATGGTGCATGTAAAAGCACCTGATTTTCCTACAGGTGGCATTATCTATGGAATGGAAGGAGTGAAG